>CAZZZY010000258.1:0-7859 GCA_964658545.1 uncultured Acetobacteraceae bacterium
TTTTATCAGGTTCGACTATATTTAGTTAATCGCTGCCTAATCGATTCAGGTAATCGTTCTGGATGTTTAGAAAAATAAAAGATTTTTAATAAACTAAAATTGATGTTGCGAGCTAACCAAATCTGCGATCGCTCCATTAATGGTAGTGTTTTAATATAATCATTAAATAATTGTTTAATTCGCACTAAGCTAGTTCCTCTTGCAGAATCATCAAATGTTTTTGTTCCTGGATAATATCTATAGTTCCCCCAAGTTTCATTGAAATACTTAACATGAGATGAAGCAACTGCTTTCAAAAGGAAATCTAGATCCATTAAATAATGATCTTCTACTTTATATAGTCCGATTTGCTGATGCAATGATTTGTGATAGAAGTAAGCAGATGGATTTACTGGAAAAGAAGCATCAATAATTCCATCATCATTAATTCGCCTTTCTAACAATAAATCAATTGTCCGTAATCGGGTAGGCTTATTAATATAAATTAGTTTATCTTCCTGATTGTAAATATTACAGTTACCCACAATAAAGCTAGGCTCTGGTAAAGTTTGGAAAATTTCACAAACGCGATTAAGAAGATTGATTTCATAAAAATCATCAACATTTAAAACTCCAATAATCTGTCCTTGTGCCATAGCAATTCCTTTATTGAGAGCATCAGATTGTCCTCGATCCTTTTCACTAATCCATCGGATGTGGGGATATTGATTGGCTTTATCCTTAATAATGTCTACTGTTTTGTCGCTTGAACCTCCATCGACAATGATATGCTCCACTTCTAAACATTTTTGGTCAATGACAACTTGAAGGCAAGATTCTATGAATTTCTCACCGTTATAAACTGGTGTAATTATACTAATCATCAACAAGCGCCTCTTGTGAGTATTCTAAACAAAAGTAATTCAAACAATTAATCTGTAATAATATAGTTCCCCATTGGCACAAGTTTATAACACAAGACAACACGATATAATTATGAGGGATATTGCTGTTTATGCTGCGTAATTGGAAAAGTCGAGCTAAGATAGCTTTCATCCCGTGGCTCAAGCCACAGGTTTTTCAGGATCTTTTTTATTTGAGGTATTGGTAAAGCTGTGGAAGCGGAGGTTGTTTTTTGGTCAAGCCTCCGTTTCTGATATTGCTATTATCTCTCAAAAATGAATAGGCAAAATGTTGGAAAAAGTTTAGGTAACATTTTGTAGGCTACTCACAAGTTCAGATATTTGCCCAATAGTAGCAAATCGAGAGAGGGTACTATTCCTCTTGTACATCAACCCAGATACTACCTTCTTGCACACGAATAGGAAAAACTGGCAGTGTCTTTGGTTGTGAAACCAACGAAAGTACCTTACCTACACCAGGTGGCCAAGAACACCAGTCTTGTACCTCACCAGTCCGCAGGTCAAAAGCACTGTGATGAAAGGAACAAACAATTGCCCCATCTTTAATTTTGCCACTTTTCAGAGGCAATTTTAAGTGAGGACAGGTGTTATCTACAGCATAAAGCTGATTTTCGTGATTCAAAAGCAGGATTTTTCGGTTGCCAACTTTCACCACTTCTCGCGCACCTGGGGAAAGTGCTTCGACTGCAAGAACTTTAGTCCAGCTCATTAGGTTCTCCTTTCCTAAATTGATCTGCTTTCAGTTTCCCGCAATTATGACCCGTGCGATCGCTTTTCAGTAGTTGACCTTTTTTGAATTCAAAATTCTGTTAGGAATAATAATAATTTTGAATTTCGAGGAACGACTTGACTCAGGGGTAAATGCAAATTAGAGAATTGCAAACAGAAGATTGATCAAGATAATAGGTATGCCCCTACTGTGCGTTCTATCCTCTATCTCATCCAGTCGAAAACTGATACAGGTAATCAACTGGATGAGATATGAGCATCTGTTAGCTTTGAGTCACAACCTCTTTCGCCAAGAACTTCTCTAGTTCTGTCAGCGCATCAGCATCAACCTTAGTTTGCATTGGACAGAACTTAGGCCCACACATCGAGCAAAACTCAGCAGTTTTATAGATATCTGCTGGTAAAGTTTCATCGTGATATTCCTTAGCTCTTTCTGGATCGAGTGATAATTCAAACTGACGGTTCCAATCGAAGTTGTAACGCGCCTTGGAAAGTTCATCATCTCTATCCCTTGCACCAGGGCGATGTCTAGCAATATCAGCCGCATGAGCTGCTATCTTATAGGCAATCAACCCATTCCTAACATCTTCGGCATTTGGTAGACCCAAATGTTCTTTGGGTGTTACATAGCACAGCATTGCAGTACCATACCATCCAGCCAGAGCTGCTCCAATGGCTGAAGTGATATGGTCATAACCGGGAGCAATGTCTGTCACCAATGGCCCCAAAACATAGAAAGGGGCTTCAGAACACTCTTCCATCTGCTTACGGACATTGAACTCAATTTGATCCATTGGCACGTGTCCAGGCCCTTCTACCATCACCTGGACATTATCTTCCCAGGCTTTGCGAGTTAGCTGTCCTAGAGTTTTCAATTCAGCTAATTGTGCTTCATCTGAGGCATCATGAGTGCAGCCAGGACGTAGGGAATCTCCCAAACTAAAGGAGACATCGTATTTTTTGAAAATCTCAATAATATCTTGAAAGTGGGTATAAAGCGGGTTTTGCTTATGGTGATGCAACATCCACCGTGCCAAAATACCGCCGCCGCGAGACACAATACCAGTGATACGATTTCTCACCAAGGGCAAATGCTCAATCAGAATCCCAGCATGGATAGTTTGATAATCTACCCCTTGTTGGGCGTGCTTTTCGATGATATGGAGAAAATCATCAGCAGTTAGATTCTCGATTGTACCGTGGACACTTTCTAAAGCTTGGTAAACTGGCACCGTACCAATGGGAACAGGTGAAGCCTTGATGATGGCGGTACGAATTTCATCCAAATTACCGCCGCCTGTAGACAAATCCATCACGGTATCAGCACCGTACTTCACCGCCAGATTGAGCTTATCAACTTCTTCTTGAAGATTAGAAGAGTTGGGGGAAGCACCGATATTAGCATTTACCTTACATTTGGAGGCGATGCCAATAGCCATCGGCTCTAGGTTAGTGTGATTAATATTAGCGGGGATAATCATTCGCCCCCGCGCCACTTCTGCAAGAATAAGATCAGCAGGGAGATTTTCTCGCTGGGCAACGTAGTGCATTTCTTCGGTGATCACACCTTGACGGGCGTAGTGCATTTGAGATACATTACCCTGCCCACGTCGTTTAGCAACCCATTCTGTCCGCATATTATATTCCTCAATAAACAGCTTCCCTCCGCTGGTATTACCCAGACTCAGGTGTTAAGGGTGTGATCTCAGCCTGATTATGTAGGCACCCCTAGCATGGATGTAGTGTAACATCTTGGCTATATCTGGAAACAAGTATGCTAACAATTTATCGCAAATAAAGGGTTTAAGACCCCAACCAAAACACGTAGCCTCCGTTTCAGTCGGTGGTAGCACTGCCAATTCTAGTTTACATCATGGGTATACCCCCAAAATCAGCGATCGCCATGACTTTGAATTGTCGGTACTGTTAGCTTATGGCGAGCCAAAAATGTTGATTTCAAGACTGCATAGGGATAGTCCTAAGTACAGCATTTCATTAATTCATAGCGAATTCTCCGCGTACCTCTGCGCTTACCAATGGTCCCTCTGCGTTTAAATTTCCAGTCTCAATTCGCCACGATTTTACGCAAAGCTGCACTAAGTAAGTATAATTTTTTATTTTTCGTAATGAGATTCAAAATAAGCGATAGCATCCTTTGTATAGCCAAATTTTTTAGTTATTTCGATTGGTGCGCTATCTGAACTCGCCTCTTTTAACCAAACTTTTAAGTAGAAACTATTATTACCATCAGTCCATACTTCATAACGGTAATTACCATATGAGCCATCGAGGGTCATATAATCTTCAGCCATTGCTAAATTTGATGTGAACATAAGGTAGAAAGCTGTAAAAACAGGAATTACAGCTATTTTTACAATTCGGTTTAATTTCATAGATACACACAGAAATAACTACTTCTAGTTTTCGAGGAGTGTGTATTTTTTAGCATCAGTGATTTTGTCGAATTCGTGTGAAGATATATTAAAAAATCTCTAGTACCGTGCGGCGTAATTTTTTGCTTGCGGTTGCGGCTTTGGTTTTGGTGCAGATTCGTCATCATCCGCGATCCTCACAGACGGGGAATCATAGCACTCCAAGGATGATAGAGCGTCAATTTCGAGGTTAGCGATCCAAGGATTAAACAGATCCGCACTGTCCCTTGGGCGATCGCTAATTACAATATTAGGATCAGCTAAATTTATAATCATACATGGTGGTTCTGCACACACTTTCAGATTTCATCGACTGCGATTTTGCTGTCAGCGATTTATCTCCTAGTTATTGGTACGAAGGGCGTTGTCCTCAAAGTGGCGTAGGCGTAGCCCGTCGTAGACATCGCCTGAAATTACCCCGCACCTCAATCTCCGAAGCGATCGCTCACGGACTAATGCAACATCTGGACAACAATGACTGTTATTCTCGTGAAGGCAAGATGTATGGAATACTATTGGTTGAACTCCCTAATGGCGAACAAAGAGTACTCAAAGCCTTTTCCGGTCTTTTGAATGGTTGCAGTGTAGTTGAGGGCTGGGTACCGCCAATTCCAGGACGAGACGAGGTTGCTTTAGAGGAAGCCCGCACTTTGGCACAGTTGGACGCAATTAAGCAGGAAATCCTTAGCCTGAAGCAACTAAGCGAACGCCAGCAGTATGAAACCCTATCTGATGAATTTGAACAGCAGTTGCAAGCAATGAGCGGCCGCCATCGCTATTGCAAACATCAACGACAGGAAAAACGTCAGCAACTCTGCAATACACTCCCTCCAGAAGCACTCACTATTGCCCTTGAACAACTCGACGAAGAAAGTCGTCAGCAGGGAATTGAGCGACGACAACTTAAACGCCAGCAAAATGCAGTCTTACAGCCCCTCCAGCAGTTAATTGCAACAACGGATACACGAATTAGCGAACTGAAACAACAGCGTAAAGCACTGTCCCGTCAATTACAAGCTCAGATGCACGCTATCTACAGCCTGACTAATTTTTCCGGGCGATCGCAATCGTTACAGCAATTGATGCCAAAAGGTTTGCCCACTGGCACAGGAGACTGTTGTGCCCCAAAGTTACTGCATTATGCGGCAACACATAATTTAAAACCACTGGGAATGGCAGAGTTTTGGTGGGGTACGTCTTTAGTCAATCAGGATAAAATTCAGGGAGAATTTTATGGAGCGTGTACCGAGCGATGTCAGCCATTAATGGGGTTTTTGCTCTCTGGGTTGAAATCTATTTCAATCTCTAATAGGGATTTTGATACAAGTAGCCCATTATTACTAAATACATTAACACATTTGCGTAAATCCAATGTGTCTGACTCCGAAAAATATTGTCATTTTCCAGCCTTATCCCCTATTAAGGGAGAGATGCCCATTCTTTATGAAGACGAATGGCTGATTGCTATAAACAAACCTCCTGGGCTACTTTCAGTACCTGGTCGCGATCGCGATCGCCAAGATAGTGTTTTGAGTCGCTTACGTCATCTATTACCGGATGGTATGATGCTTGCATCTGTGCATCGCCTAGATCAAGAAACTTCTGGGATTTTGTTGTTAGCACGCGATCGTCAAACCCATCGGCAACTCAGCCAGCAGTTTCAGCAACGGCAGGTTTACAAGGTTTATGAAGCCCTACTTTCTGGTGTTGTGACAATTGAGCAAGGTACAATTGAACTGCCATTGTGGGGAGATCCTGAAAATCGCCCTTATCAAAAAGTTGATTGGCAGCGCGGTAAACCCAGCTTGACACACTTCCAGGTAATGGCGAGAGAACAAGATTACACCCGCGTAGAATTTACGCCGCTAACAGGACGTACCCATCAATTAAGGGTTCATGCGGCTGATGCACGAGGACTTGGGGTAACTATTTTAGGCGATCGCCTTTATGGATGCAATGCAGTTACTAGTCGCTTACATCTGCACGCGAGGGAACTTAACTTCGAGCATCCACAGTTAAATGAAACTATTCACCTACATGTAAAAACACCGTTTTGAGAATGTTGCACAATAGATTGCGATCGGTCTATCTAATTTAGATTATACAAGTGTCCTATTACGTATTTTTTAATCAAAATTGATGCTTTTAACAGTGTAATTACCACTTATTTATAATTTTATAGTATCTTACCTTACTTGATCATGGGTATTAACTGTTTCAAAGCTGCTAGCTCCAAAACTTGCTGGCGCGATCGCTCTGTAGCCAGTTCTGGTAAATCTTTTAGAAGAGTTATTAGTTGTTTGCGATCTTCAGCTTCTAAGTTGACCATATTTTTAGTCTTCGAGTGAAGTTGATAAGTTGGTACGAGTAAAGCTTTTCCTTACTTTTTGGCATTGTAGACGAACGATACACACCTAGTTGAGATGAACAATTCCACTTTTTCGCGTTCTTCCCACCTAAAGATCCTTACAATCGACTTGCTTTTTCAATTTATATGTGATAATTTTTGCTTGTAGTCAATTCAACGGTTATCCGATTGACTTACCGTATTAATCGGATACAATATCACAGTTAAAAAACTTCTTAGTAAAAAAATTATTGTGAGATTACCTAACAAGATTGGATGATTTATTCCTTGAAAATCCCTAGTGAACGGTAAGAACGAGAGTGCTGGAATTTACTTTTAGACTCTCATTCTTATCTTTTCTTTAATCAAAGGAGTAATAAAAAAGTTGTTGAATCAGTTCAAAAAGTTCTTATTTTTATTACCACAATACTCAATCAAGTCCCTTAATGCCTCATTAATTGCTACTTCCTGGTTAGGTTTGGCGATTTCTGGCTGCACTCTTAGTAACTCTGCAAATACTAATACCACTGCCCAAAATGTGAGTAACCAGACTCAAGATAAAATCGGCCTGATTCGCCTGGGATACCAAAAAGGAGGTGCAGTACCAATTGCACGTCAACGAGGAGAGTTAGAAAAGAGGCTTGCAGCACAGAATATCAAAGTTGAATGGGCTGGCCCTTTTGATCGATGTGCTACCTTACTCCAAGCAATTAGCGCTAATCAAGCCGATATAGGAGGATGCGGAGATATTCCTGGGTTATCAGCGATCGCTGCTGGTCAGGAGCTTTGCATTGGGGCTGTCCAGCGTCCTAGACCTGAATCATTGGGCAGTGCGATCGTAGTCCGTGGCGATTCTTCTATCCGTAAACCTGCTGACCTTATAGGTAAAAAAGTTGCCGTCAATCAGGCTGGTGCAGGTGAATACCTGTTATTAAAGGTATTAAAAAAAGAGAAGATTCCTAAAGAGAAAGTTCAGCGTGTTTTCTTAGCTCCAACTGATGCTGCACCCGCTCTCTATCAAGGGACTGTAGACGCTTGGGCAGTTTGGGAACCATATATATCAATTGCCGAATTAGAGCATGGTGCTAGGAGAATTACTACAACCCATCCAGCCCCTACCTACGGTGTAATGCTTGTCCGTAACGAGGCTGCGGCTAAATCTCCAGAGGCTGTGAAAGCAGCTTTTAGCGGTTTAACCAAGGAATACGATTGGTTGAATGCAAATACAGCAAAATCGGAGGAATTTCTAGTTAAGGACATCAAAATTTCCCCAGCCGTAGCCAAGCGGGTAACTGAGAATCAAGGGCCACAGCTACTTGTAACACCTAATGCTAATGATGTTGCCAAAATTCAGAAGACTGCTGACTGGATGCTGGAGCAAAAGATTCTACCGAAAAGGGTAGATGTTGCTGCGACTATCTGCTCCACGGCTAAGTAGGAAGGGGAGAT
>CAZZZY010000259.1:0-782 GCA_964658545.1 uncultured Acetobacteraceae bacterium
AAAGCCGTAACACACCCTACTTTTTGATTTACTTTATAAATGGTCTCTAAAGAACTCTTCATAAAATTGAGCTTCTTCAGTTTGCTTGTTATAAATCGCTTTCGGACTTACCTCTAATTTGACAAACTCACTAGAAGCGAATTCCCGTTGGGAATCTCCTAATATTTCAAGAGCTTTCTCGGCAATTCTCCCAACACCATCTGTTGCACTGAGTAGTACCCCTGAATCAATATAAGTTATTTTCATTATTCTTTACTCTGTAGCCCACCTCTCCGACTGGCGAGTTCTTTTTCTATTTCGTCTTCATTCAATAACTGTTTACCAGAAGCGACAATCCTAGCGCGAATTTGCCGCAAACGTTCTCCCAAGGGAGTTTTATTTGCAGAATTTTTCAAGTGAAGAAATTCGACAAAATCTAAGACTTCCTCTTGTTTGTCTTGTGGAAGGGAATGCCACTTGGTTAATAAATCTTGTTCTGTACTCATTAATATTTAAGCATTACTGTTACTACTTTATAGTTTAGTGAGAATTGCGTTGGTTAAATTCGCTCCTTGAAAATTCGCCCCCCGCATTTCTGCTGCTACAAAAGTCACACCCGCCAAATCAGCATTAGAAAAGTCACGATTTTCTAAATTTATATTGTTGTAGTTGATTGTGTTTAGTTGAGCAAAAGCTGGTTTAGGATTGAGTATTATCCAGCAAAATGCTAGTATCAAAATCACAATCAAACCCAAAAAACGCAGTAAAATCTTTTTCATAACTTTATTATTTCTCATTAGTCC
>CAZZZY010000259.1:792-7848 GCA_964658545.1 uncultured Acetobacteraceae bacterium
CTCTTACAAAGTTCTGAGCGGAGGTTTCCTCCGCTCAGACTTTGCGCTTTGTCCTTTGACCAATGACTAATGACCAACGACTACTTCCAATCTTTACCAATCCGAATTGTGAGGTCAGATTCTAAATCACCCATCGCTGACACCTCGATTTGACCCAAGCCTAAGACTTTTTGCAAATCAACTCCAACTCGTCGGTTGCCTTTTTCAACAATAATCTGAGTTTGACGTTGGGTATCTGGCCAATCAGGTACTTTGTAAATATTAGTAAAGCCTTTCTGTTTGAGATAAGCAATAACTTTTTCAGTTAGCTGAGGTTGATTTGAGGCATTTTGAATAGCAATTTTGAGGTTAGGAACCTGACGCATATCTGGTTTCAGACCAGGTATATTTACCCCAACATAATCATTCAACAGGTTCTGTTGTCCAGTCATATTAAGCCAATAGCTATCAGGGTCTTTGCTAAAACGGCTAAAAGTACCAGGCAACACGGTCATTTGGAAATTATCTCGATCTAGGTTGAGTCCGAAGTTTACCAACGCCATCATTTCTTCCATCTTCAGGTTGGTATCAAAGTATTTTCGCATCAAGCGAGTTAATTGAGGCAACCGGGGTAAGACAGTAGGACTGTTTAAGCGTTGCAGCAGGGCTGCTGTTAGTGCTTGCTGACGCTGCACTCTTGGCAAATCTCCCAAACCTGGTTCGCGGAACCGGACAAACTGTTCTGCTTGTTCGCCGTTAAGGGTTTGCCAACCACTGACTAAATTAATCGACAGCCGACTGCTGGAGTCTTTATATGACATTGATTGCGGAACAAAGACCTCTACTCCGCCTAACTGATCGACTAACTGCCGTAAGCCGCTAGTAGAAATACGGATGTAACGATCTATCGGGGCGTTATTTAAGGTACGGCTGACTACCCGTGCTGCCAAGACTGGGCCGCCTTTGGCATTGGCATCAGAGACCTTAGTTAATCCCTTTTCTCCCTTTTCGGGGATGGCAATCATCGTATCTTTAGGAATCGAAAGCACCCGTACAGATTTGTCACTAGGGTTAAGGCGTACTAACAGCATGGAGTCGCTTTTGCCAGCAAAGCTTTCTGGTGAACCATCAACAGTACCGTTAACTGGTTCAATCCCCATAATTAAAATATTCATCGGTCGTGAAAGCCGATACTGGGAGAGTTTGCTCCACAACTCCCCTGGTAGCGGGATTTTTACCTCGTCTTTTGCAGTAGTTCCTAAATCCTCATCTGTTCGATCGAGATTGCTCCACAAGGGAGTCCACAGTGCTAATGTCGAGACTAGCAGCCCAGATAAGATGATGCCGATGACAATCGTCATGATCCACAACAGCCATCGAGGCATGGTTAAACCCAGTCTCTCGTAAAGCTGATTGGGAATCGCGCCCACAGATTCGACGACGCTACGGTTCGGATTTGCTGGCTGGTTTAGTTCGACATCCTCCTCCTCTGAGTCGGCTACTGGTGCAGGCGTTACCTGATTTTCCGGGCGTTGAATTTGCTGCGATCGCACCTCAGTTTCAAATTCGACAACTTGCTGAGATGTAACCGGATTTTCCGACCATTCGACTTGTTTTATCACAATTATCTCCCCACTCAACCACTCCCTAAAAGTATGTTAATGCAAGCTACAGATATTGCCATTGGAAAGGCTCGCTGTAAACTGATAATGTTCTTCGGTAGGCGTGTATGACAACATGAATACTTTATTGTTCCCCGTAATCCTTGCTGGTGGTAAAGGTGAACGTTTTTGGCCCCTGAGTCGCAAAAACCGACCCAAGCAATTTTTAAGTCTTGATGGTAGCTCTAGAAGTCTATTACAAGCAACCGCCGATCGATTGATAAAACTCGGTGGCGGTGAGTCCAGCGCTGCGGAAGGGTTTCCAACGCCAGTCGCTCATGGGGGAAACCCCCAAGACCGTGCAGGCGACTGGCCCTCGCAAAGCGTATCCGTTCGCGAAGCGTCTCCCTTAGGAGAAGGATTCACCCGAACGGGGTGGGATTCCTTGTGGGTTATCACTTCTAGTCAGATAGCTGAAGGGGTACGACAACAATTACCTGATCTACCAGTTGAAAACTTACTGATCGAGTCTGAAGGTAGAGACACCGCCGCCGCCGTTGCTTGGACAAGTTTAGAGATCAAACGGCGCTATGGAGAAGACGCTGTTATTGGCTTTTTCCCTGCTGACCACTGGATTGCTGACGAAGAAGCATTCGCACACACATTAAGCGCGGCTACGCAACTGGCAACAAGCACAGCAGCGATCGTTACACTGGGGATCAAGCCTACTTTTCCATCAACTGGTTACGGCTACATTGAACAAGGTGAAAAGATAGGTAGCTTCAATGAGTTGCCAGCTTATCACGTCAACCGCTTTACTGAAAAGCCCAACCGCGAAACAGCAGAAACTTTTTTATCTACGGGACGCTTTAGCTGGAATAGTGGTATGTTCGTTTTTCGGGCAGGGGTTGTTCTCAAGGAACTACATACCCATGCTCCAGAAATTATCGAACCTCTAGAACAACATGGTACTGATATCTATCCCCAGTTGCCTAAGAAGAGTATAGACTATGCGCTAATGGAAAAGACAACTTTAGCATACGTTTTGCCAGTTGATTTTGGTTGGGATGATTTAGGAGATTGGAATGCGATCGAGCGCTTACTCAAAACAGAAGAGAATCCCAATGTGGAACTTGCTACCCACGTAGGGCTAGATACGCAGGGGGCAATTATTTATGCCTCAAATCCAGAGGATGTAGTTGTTACTATTGGTTTAGAGGACGTGGTGATTGTGCGCGATCGCAATGTCACCCTCGTTGTTAAAAAAGAACGTACCCAGGAAATCAAGCAGATCCTTAAAATTCTTCAAAGCGATTCCCGATTTACCGACCTGCTATAAAAGTTAAAACCCTTGGCAGAGGCGAAAAAGTCTATTTTCCGATTATAACTTGACTGTCTGTTATTTTTTCTGACAGTTATGGACATTATTAGCTTTGAGCCTCTCGCCAAAACAATGGCAATGGAGTCTATTACGGTCTATCAAAAATATATTTCTCCTTCCAAAGGATTTAGTTGCTCTCATCGCTTATTACATGGTGGGGATTCTTGCTCTAATTATGTCAAACGAATGCTGAGTGAACAGAAACTCCACGAAGCCGTACAATCATCCCTAAAAAGATTCCAAGACTGTGGCGCAGCTAGCAAAACTTTAACCAGTACTAAAACTAGAGCTGATTCCGGTTGTATTGTCATCCCCTGTTGCTTACCTCTTTAACTCCCTGCGTCTTTGCAGTTATTTATAAAAATGTTCCTCACCCAAACTGTTCCCCGTCAACGAGAAATTCTGGAAGTATTCCTTCGCAATGGCTGGGACTATATGCGAAGGTTACTCACTGGTGGCAAAGCTGATGAACCCCAGCTACCTACACCTGCGGTTTTAAAAAATATCCTGGTAGACTTGGGTCCAGTTTACGTTAAACTTGGTCAGCTACTCTCTACCCGTCCAGATTTACTCAGCGCCTCCTACATTGAGGAACTATCAACTTTACAAGACGAAGTACCGGCAGTTCCTTGGTCAGAGATAGAAATCATCCTCCGTAAAGAATTAAAACGTCCACTAGCAGAAACCTTCAAGACAGTTAACCCAATCCCAGTAGCAGCGGGATCAATCGCCCAGACACATCGCGCTACATTAGCAGATGGTCGAGAAGTCGCTCTGAAAGTGCAACGTCCGGGAATCGATCTGACTATTGCTCAAGATATTGCTTTAATTCAAGGTATTGCCGATTTAGTGGCGCGGACTGAATTTGGGCAAACTTACGAAATCAAATCCATCGCTGAAGAATTTACCAAAGCCCTAGAAGCCGAGTTGGATTTTACACGGGAAGCCGGTTTTACAGACCAACTGCGGCGCAACTTATCTAAAAGTCGTTGGTTTGATCCCACGCAAATAGTGGTTGCGGAGATTAACTGGGAATTGACCACAGAGAAATTACTGGTGATGGAATGGCTTGATGGTGTGCCATTCCTCTCGGCGGATTTGGATAGTGACCCCAATGTTAAAGATCCTGCCGAAAAGCGTAAAGAAATAACTACTTTGTTATTTCGGGTATTTTTTCAGCAAATATATATTGATGGCTTTTTTCATGCCGATCCCCATCCGGGAAACTTGTTTTATCTCAAAGATGGGCGGGTTGCCCTTTTAGATTGTGGCATGGTGGGAAGACTCGATCCCCGTACACAGCAGATATTAACAGAGATGTTGTTAGCGATCGTTGACTTAGATGCTCAAAGGTGCGCTCAGTTAACTTTGCAGCTATCAGATTCGGCTCAACCAGTAATTTTGTCGCGGTTAGAAAATGATTACGATCGCATGTTGCGAAAATATCACAATGTCAGCCTGACGCAAATAAACTTCAGTCAGATAATTTATGAAGTTTTACAAGTTGCCCGCAACAATAAAATTAGATTACCTAGCAATATGGGTTTGTATGCCAAAACCATAGCGAATTTAGAGGGTGTGGCGCGGACATTCAACCCAGAGCTTAATTTTTTCGATGAAGTTAAACCATTAATTACAGACTTGTTTCGTCGGCAACTATTGGGCGATAATCCAGTGCGATCGCTATTACGGACAGCCTTAGATATTAAAAGTCTGTCTCTCCAATCTCCTCGCCAAATAGAACTGCTATTAGACCGAGTTACCTCAGAAACCTTACAGTGGAATCTATCGCTGCGGGGTTTAGATGGTGTGCGGCGCACTATGGACGATGCGGCTAACCGACTATCTTTCAGTATACTAGTGGGTTCGCTGATTATGGGTGCAGCAATTATTTCCACCAGAGCGCAGACAAGCCAGCTATCTTTTTTAAGCACCATCCTTTTTGCCGTTGCTAGTTTATTGGGTTTGTGGTTAATTATCAGTACACTGCGATCGGGACGTTTACGGTAAAGTCTATGTGTTGTGCGTAATGCCCACCACAAAAAATCATGATATGTCGCTAGCAAAAATCCCTACTTTCGTATTTGGAACCACACATAAATAGCGCTAAACACCGATGATTTATGTGTGTTTACCTGTACATATCTGTGTTTCTAATCTAAAAAGTATGTCAATCATCGTTGCTGAAAATCTTAGTAAATCTTATCCAGTGGCAGTTAAAAGTCAGGGTATTAGAGGTACAATCACCCACCTTTTTCGCCGCACCTACCGCTCAATTAAAGCAGTTCAGGATGTTTCCTTTGAAATTTCCCCCGGTGAAATAGTGGGGTTTTTAGGGCCAAATGGTGCCGGTAAAACCACCACACTAAAAATGCTCACGGGGTTGATTCATCCCTCTAGCGGTACAGTCAAAGTAGCTGGACAAATTCCGTTTCATCGCAAAGAAGCATTTCTGCAAAAAATTACCTTGGTGATGGGGCAAAAGCAGCAGTTACTTTGGGACTTACCAGCGCTGGATTCTTTGAGAATTAATGCTGCTGTATACGACATCTCTGATAAAGAGTTCCAACGGCGGGTAGGAGAATTAACAGAGATGCTTTCCCTAGAAGGCAAACTTACCCAACCAGTACGGAAGCTATCTTTGGGTGAGCGGATGAAGGCAGAATTGCTAGCAGCACTTTTGCACCGTCCCCACGTATTATTCTTAGATGAACCAACTCTGGGATTAGATATAAATGCTCAGGTGGCAGTACGCGATTTTTTGCGCGACTACAATCAGCGTTATCAGGCTACAGTGCTGTTGACGAGTCATTACATGGCTGATATCACGGCTTTGTGTCAACGGGTGCTGTTGATTCACCAAGGAAGCCTGATGTATGACGGTAGCTTAGATGGACTGCTAGAACGTTTTGCCCCTTACCGGGAAGTTCAGATAGAATTAGCCCAAACTGTATCTATAGAAAAACTTATGACCTATGGTGATGTGCAACTCTTAGAAGGGCGATCGGTGCATTTTATGGTATCTAGAGAGGCGCTCACCCGCACGGTATCTAAGATTTTGACAGATTTGGAGGTAATTGATTTAACAGTCACCGAACCGCCTGTAGAAGAAGTGATTGGACAAGTTTTTCAGGCGGGTGTTGTGTAGTGAGTGATGCCAGAAATAGAGTTGCCAAGGGGAGAATGCACTATAAATGAAAAAATTTATTAGAAAAGCTCTAACTTTGCTGTCAGTATACTACGCCTATATGGTTGAGTATCGGGCAGAACTCATTTTATGGGTTTTAGCCGCGTCTTTGCCGATTATCCTCATGGGTACCTGGATACAGGCAGCACAAGGTGGACAGTTTGGGCTATCACCAGTAGATTTTGCCCGTTACTTTATCACGGTTTTCGTTGTTAGACAATTAACGGTTGTTTGGGTAATTTGGGAATTTGAAAAGGAGGTTGTGGAAGGCAAGCTTTCGCCCAAGTTGCTACAACCACTCGACCCAGTATGGCATCATGTTGCGGGGCATATTTCTGAAAGATTTGCTCGGCTAATGTTTGCTTTTTTATTAGTGGCATTATTTTTTATTCTTTATCCTCAAGCTTTTTGGGTACCAAGTTTGAGTAGATTTTTGCTGTTCACATTGGCGGTGATACTAGCTTTTGCTTTGCGGTTTACGATTCAGTACACCTTTGCTATGTTCACCTTTTGGACAGAACGGGCTAGTGCTTTAGAAAATTTTTGGTTGTTGTTTTATCTATTTTTATCTGGTTTGATAGCACCTTTAGAAGTCTTTCCCGAACCTGTGCAAAAAATAGTGATGTTTACGCCTTTTCCCTATTTGATTAATTTTCCTGCCAGTCTTTTGGTAGGGCTCCCCGTGGATATAGGGCGGGGATTTTGGTCAATATTCGGTTGGATATTAGTGTTTTTGGGTGCGAATCGCTTCCTTTGGCGTGCGGGTTTGAAGCGGTATTCTGGGATGGGAGCATGAACAATTAGTTTATTTGATATCCGGGGATATTGGCTAGTACAACAAGGCAAAAGTAAAAAGGCAAAAGTAAAAAGAAAGAACGCTGATTTTGTAGGATGTCTAGCGATTTTAA
>CAZZZY010000260.1:0-7836 GCA_964658545.1 uncultured Acetobacteraceae bacterium
TTACAACCAAGCCTTTGAGATGGGCTGGCTTTCACCAGAATGGCAGCAGATACCCACGCTACCAGATTTCGTTAAGTTCTGCACTAGAGAGCGCCTTAATCTCAGATCCTTTGAAGAAATTGACCGACAGGCACTTAACCAAATCCAAAATCAGGTTAGTGCTTTACTCGCATCTAGGTTGGGCAAAGCGATCGCTCGTCCCAGCACTTTTTCCCCATTACCGGTGATTAAGTTCTTTGCCCTCAGTGGATTGAGTAACGAACAGGATGCTTACTTAATGGCAATTAACGCCCATAGTGCCTGTATCCGTAATGCCTTATCCCATCCTAAGAGTTTGTTTATTGGCGATGAGCTTTCCGTATTGTTACGTAAAGATGGCTTTGCCCAGATTATAGGCGAAACCTGTGCCACGGGAAGGAAAGAAGGCATTGCTGTTCTGCTGGTGTCCCAAGACCCGGATACCATTTGCGAGTGTTCAACAGGCGCTCAAATTATGCAGAACATGACCTACCGGATTACCGGACGTATTACCAGTAGCGGTATTGCTTCTTTCCAACAGTATCTGGGCTATCCCGTTAATATTATCAGTCAGAATGCGACTGAAGCATTTTTGCCCCGTACCAGCGACCTTTATTCCTGTTGGCTAGTAGAAACAGGTGGTAGATTCTGGCGTACCCGCTTTTACCCAGGAGAAATGATGCTGGCCAGTGTTGCCAATAACCAGGATGAACGGGAAGCACGAGAGCGGGTGATGGCTCAGTATCCAAATACCGCTAAAGGCAATTTGTTAGGACTGAGAGCGTTTACAGATGCTTACATTCCGGCTTTGAAGGAAAACAGAGGCTTTAAGCATATTGGTCGAGAGATACATCAAACCGCAGCATTGCGCGATTGGCTACGCCCAGCCGTAAGTCCTGCGGACAGACCCCACCAAAGTGGAGCATCTCTGCTCTGAAGTTGGCGATCGCTCAGAGAGTAACGATGGCCAACAGGCTGAAAGTAGCCTGATTGCAAGTTGATATATCTAAAAACTGCATTAAGGAAGGTGAATCATGAAATCTAAACTTACCTTTATCAGATTGATAGCACTGATTTTAATTTTTGAACTTGGTTCTATCGCCAGTCCAGCCCTTGCTCGCACTCAAGACAACGGTCAAGATCCAGTAGCTGCTGCTGTTAGTAACAAAACTACTGGTAGTATTTTCACCTCAAACACAGCATCTCAAATCAATGATTTTGTGGGAGATGTCAAAAATTTTGCTCAAAATGACCTATTTAATCCTCTTGGCAATCTGCTCAATTCTGCCTTGGGTGCAATTCAAATTCCAGATTTAAACAAAGTTTTGGCAGGAATCATGAACGGTTCAGCCAACAACGACCCTGGTGCCGTGCTGTCTGAAACTTTGGAGAACAAAACCAATGGTCAAAGCTCTTATGGTATCCGTGAAGACCTTGGTAAATATGCTACTAGAACAGTTGCCACAGAGATCGCTAATCAGGCTACTTTGAGCCAAACAGCCCAAAGTCAGATGGCTCAAATTAAGCAAGCTACTCAACAAGATACTCAAGAAAACGTCACCTTGGGTGAGGAATCCCAAAGTTTAGATGTCACCCAACAGATTTTGCAAAACCTATCCCAACAGACTGCCCTTAGCAGTCGCGTCAACGAGCGGATGCTTATTGAAGCCCAGCAAGCACGCATTGACAGGGCATTGAGTAACACCTTAACCGCTCAAACAGCCAAGGAACTTTCAGCCATCAATACTGCCGATCGCCGTAAGAGTTTGCTACAGTTTTATCCGTGGCGATCGAAAAATTGAAAGCGGCTCATCAAGTCAAAGCGCGTAACTTTCGGAATCACTCACTGCTCATTTCACCCCGATTACTACTTGCGTTCTAATTTAAGCGCTTTTACAACACGATTTTGAAATTCTACTAATCCGCCTCGGCTACCCCAATGTTTGTTGAATGTATCTAGGGTTTCTAACTTCATCACTTTACCCCCCTCAAGATGGACATGATAACCAAACACCATGTCTTGTTCTGGAGGTACACTCCAATAATCTGCTATCCAAACTACTTCAACGAGACGGGATATATTAAATTCTCCACCGAGAGGCTCTTTATACAAAGTATTGTTCAGAAGTTTGACAATATGCGTCACTTTGGTACGCTGTCTTAAAAGAATGAGTTCGCTTTCCTGTGGTTTAAGGGCGTTCTCTGCTTGTTCTGCTTTCCAATTTAATCGGAAAATATTTAAATCTGGGTCAATATTTTGATAAGCCCAATATTTATCATCACCCTGATGATTTACATTTTTAGTCCACTTTAATTCTGTCAAATCCATACATTTAATCTCTATTGTAAAAATTAACTTTATATATTAATATCAGCTAGGGATTTTGTATTACTCCAGAATAACTGCTACTCTCAATTTTTACAGTTTTAACATCACAAGTGGAAAAAGTGCTGTTTGCCATATTTGTAGAAATTTGCTTAAATCCTTGTTCTGTTAATATCTTGCCACTATCAGATATAATAATATTTATAGTCTTATTACTACTATCAAAGGTTGCTTCAGCCGCTCCTGCCATACTCTCATTAAAATTTGTTGCACATAATCTTCCGTTTACCTTTCCAGATATTGAAGAAGATTCAGATCCACTTCCAGAAGATGAAGAAACAGATGAAACTGGTGGAGATGAAATATGGTATCCGCTCAAGGCTAAAATTATAACTCCTAAAATAATAAATATGATATTAACAAACATTCTTAAACCTTGGTGACATGATCGGATAAATTTAGAAGATACATAAGTTTCTTCATAGGATTTTCCAGTAAATCCTGATATATACCACTTACAAAAATTCCATAAAGCTGATAATATTACGAATATTACTACCTTTGGGTCATATTGCTTTTTGCCAGAGGTAGATTGATAATATTCTGAAGATTTATCTGGTGATTGTTTTTTTATAGGAGAATTTGTTAATTTAATTTCCGATGAATTTGATGAAGGCAATAATTCTTCTGCTAATGTAAATTCTTCGCTCCATGCCGGGAACTCTTCACCTATCTGTCGTCCGTACACCTGAACTATTTTAACGGACGAAATATTCAAACCCGTTATTCCTCTGCGGATAAATTCAACTAAAACCTGTTGCTCTGGGACTAGAGTTGATTCCAACATTACCTTTAAGCAACTATTTTTAAAAGCAATCTTGGCATTGATACCTTTAGGTTGGAGAGAGCGGTTTATCAAAACACCAATCGCTTGTGCATCACCCTGCTTTGCAAGTTTCAGATAATTTGGTTGCGTCATTTTTTAGTTCAAATAGGTTTGGTAGTGCTGAACTCCACAAAGCCCTATTTGCTGTGGACACATAGCAATTATTTCCTACATCGTATTCTCTGCAAACTCTTGCTGTCATCCGAATAAAACGAGGATTGTTGAAAAATAATATTAGGTCTTTTCAGGAAATTTACTGAAGGACTATCATCCAGAAGCTTTAATTTTTTCAATGAGTTTCGTGGAATTTACCATTTTAGTTGACCGCACAACTGGTAGAGATGAGCGTATTCCTTTTAACCGCACTTTTACCGTCCAAGCAGTGGAGATTCCCCGATCTCCTTTAGGTAAAGATGCCCCCCTGGTAGAACAGAAAATTTATGAAGTGCGATCGTCTGGACTGCAAATTACCAAGATGGTTGAGTTCAATTCTCAGCAACGACGCTAAAGGAAAAGGGTAGAATTATGACCAATTCAAATCAAAACGATGAATTTGACTACCTAAACGAAAACTCTGCTGATTCTTCGTCGGAATTCAACAGTACTAACGGCAATCATCGCTCTAACCAAGCCACTTTGGTTGCTGATGATGATATCAGCCCTGAAGAGGAGCAGTTGTTGGCAGGTTATAACCCTACCGCAAATCACCTCATTTCTTTGGTGGTGGAAGAAAGTGGTTGCTTAACTGAGTTAGGTTATTTGTTAAAAGATTACGATCAGGGATACTTCGATGTTCTCCACTTGACAGGACATGCCACATCGGGTAGTAAGCCATACTTTGTCACTGAGACGGAATTGGGACAAGCAGAATATAGCAGTGCAGAGGATATTGCCACAGAACTGCAATTCCAAATGCCCAAACTGATTTTTCTTTCTGGTTGTAATACTGGACACTCAGCGGAGGCAGGTACAGTCCCATCGATGGCAGAAGCTCTATTGAACCAGGGTGCCACTGCTGTTCTTGGATGGGGTCAGCGAGTCTTGGATGGTAATGCATCTCTAACTGCTGCCGCCTTGTACCAGGAATTGTCTGCTGGCATGAGTTTAACAGAAGCAGTTGCTCTCACCTATCAGGATTTATTAAACAAGAAAACACGAGATTGGCATTTGTTGCGCTTATATGTAGCAGGAACATTACCAGGTGCATTGGTCAAGCGTGGACGTAAACCCGTACCTCCTCCCTCTGTAGCTCCCAAGTATATAGACTCAGAAGGTAAACTTCGAGTTGCTACCCGTGAGACTTTCGTTGGTCGTCGTCGCCAGTTGCAAAACTGTCTGCGGACACTCAAAACTTCTTCAGAAGAGATCGGCGTTTTAATTCATGGCATGGGAGGATTAGGGAAAAGCACCATTGCTGCACGGTTGTGCGATCGCTTATCTGATCATGAAACGATCGTTTGGTGGCGACAATTTGATGAATCGAGTTTGGTGAGTAAGCTAGCAGATAAACTGAGAAATCCAGCAGAACGGACAGCACTCAGGGAAGACACACAGGAACTCAAATATCGATTGCGCGATGTATTCAGTCAGTTAAACCAAAATAACGAGAAACCCTTTTTACTGATATTTGATGATTTTGAGTGGAATTTAGAACATCGTCAGGGAAGGTATATTCTCAAACCTCAAGTAACCGAAATATTGAAGGCATTAGTATGGGCTATTAAAGAGACCTATACTTCACACCGTATTATTCTTACCTGTCGTTATAATTTTGAATCAGAACTGTTGCAATCGTTCTATAAACAGCCGTTAGAATCCTTCCGCAAATCGGATTTACAGAAGAAGCTGATTCGCTTAAAAGCTTTTAATTCTAGAGAAATCGCTCCGAATTTAATTGAGCGATCTAAAACATTGGCTGATGGTAATCCTCGTTTGTTGGAATGGTTAAATGATGAGGTGCTGTTGAAGTCAGACGCGGAAACAAAGCTCGCTCAACTTGAAGGCAATTCTCAAGATTGGAAGGGAAGAATCATTTGGGAGGAGTTATATGAGCAACTTGACCAAGCTATTGAACAAATACTCAGTCACTGTTTGATATTTGAGATTCCCGTCCCCATGACAGCACTAGAAGTAGTATGTAAGCCTCTTGTTGACTACAAAAATCAGTTAAGCCGAGCAATTGAATTAGGATTGATAGAAGTGAGTCCCGAAATGGAAGAATCCAATCGGGTTTATCGAGTTTCACGCATTTTACCTCGCATTATCCCCAGTATTCAAATATCTGAAGGGACTGAAATTTATTCTCTGTACCAGAATGCCCATGAAAAACTACATTCTTTGTGGGGCAATCAAGAGAATAGAAGCGAGGAAAAATGGCGTGAGATTTTTCGCTTATTGTTTGCTAACAAAGAGAATCTCAGCAGATTCAGACAAGGATTTTACCAGATGTTAGCATTTCTAAACCACATAGAAGCTGATCGAGCTTTTGAATCCGAACTGAGAAAAGTTAAAGAAGACTTGCCAGAAGATGGTCTATGCACACTATTAGAAAAGTATCTAAATCTTGGGAATTGGAAAGTAGCAGATAAAGAAACTACTTGGATTTTTTACCAAATTATGGTTAAAGAAAACTACAGAAGTTGGAATGATTTGTTGGAGAATTTCCCCTGTGAAACTCTTAAGGAAATCAATCAGTTCTGGCTCGAAAATAGCAACGGTAAATTTGGCATCAGCATTCAGATGGAAACTTACCAGAGTCTAGGCGGTTCGTTCTCATCAGATTTATTCGCTGACCTTAAGGAGAAGCCAACCCCGTGGGACAAGTTTTGCGAACACATAGGTTGGCAAGAAAGAGAGACTGAGAGAATTCTAGAGTATCACGAAGTGGTGAATCAAGAAATTACGATTGCGGATGCGCCTTTAGACGGAAGTGAGGCAAAGGCAAGATTACCTATATTAATTTATACAAGAAATTTTCAGGTTGGTGGATCAAGGGGAGAGGGTGGATGGGGTGGATGGGGTAAAAACGTGACTAGTTATGGCGACCTTAGAAAGGGTGGATTTATAGAATATGAACTCGCTCAAATGGGTACGGCACTAAATCTCTTCTCTCGTGCAAAGCGTTGTAATCTTCAAGGCGATATTAGCAGCAAGATTTTGAGTGAGAAATCCCCACTTTTACTCGGACTACCTGTTGCCACGTCAAAGAAAATTTCAGATCAAGAGTCCGATAATATTAAAGATAGAATAGTAGCTGAAAGAGGCACTGAACCTATTTTATATACTGGGGACAGTCATTTAATAACGATCGCTCCCACTGGTGCTGGTAAGGGAAGATCAGTTATTATCCCTAACTTATTAACTTATAAAGGACCTATTGTTGTCTTTGATCCCAAAGGTGAAAATTATGCGGTGACAGCACGCACACGCAAGGAGATGGGACAACAAGTAATTCGTCTAGATCCTTTTGGAGTTATCGATAAAGATTCAGATTGCTTTAATCCTTTAGATATTTTCAATTTAAGCAATGCTGATGTTGAGACTGATGCTCAAATGTTAGCAGAACTACTCTCTCAAGGAAATAAGTGGACTAGAGACCCTTTTTGGGATTTAACTGCTTGTGGGTTGATCAGTGGATTAATTGCTTATACCGTAACTAGTAAACCAGATAATGAACGACATTTAGATACTGTTCGCCAACTTTTAATGGCAGAAGAAATGGATTACACTATAGCGGTTAAGTTAGATACTGAGGGAGAAAAAATGAATCGTATGGCTTTTGATGAGCTAGCCTCTTTTTCAAATATGCCAAGAGAAAACACTCGTCCCTCTGTGCTAGCAGTCGCACAAAGCTATATTAAGGCATGATCGCGGGTATGCAAAGTACCAATTAGGAGACAATCAAGGAGCGATTGCTGACTATAACGAAGCAATTCGCCTTGAACCCGACTTTGCCTTTGCCTACACCAATCGCGGATTAGCTATGTACAATTTAGGAGACATTCAGGGAGCGATTGCTGACTATAACAAAGCAATTTACCTCGATTCCACCTTTGTACTTACCTACACTAATCGCGGGTTAGCGAAGTTAGACTTAGGAGACATTCAGGGAGCGATCGCTGACTATAACGAAGCAATTCGCCTCAATCCCGACTTTGCCCTTGCCTACTTCAATCGCGGGTCAGTGAAGCAGAGCTTAAGAGACAATCAAGGAGCAATTGCCGACTATAACGAAGCAATTCGCCTTGAACCCGACTTTGCCTTTGCCTACAACAATCGCGGGTATGTGAAGTACCAATTAGGAGACAATCAAGGAGCGATCGCTGACTATAACGAAGCAATTCGCCTCAATCCCGACTTTGCACTTGCCTACAACAATCGCGGATTCGCGATGTACAACTTAGGATACAATTAGGATGCTTGGGACAGTAATTAATATATTGGATTTCGTGTGGTTTGTGTCTTGCTGTGATTTGAACGATAATTTGACCAAACGGTCACGAAATACTTCACTCTGTACTAGGACAACATATAGTTCAAAGCTATAAATAAAGTTCAAAAAACTCAAAACTTAATTTCATCTTGGAACATGGTCAAATAGTTCATT
>CAZZZY010000261.1:0-7828 GCA_964658545.1 uncultured Acetobacteraceae bacterium
ATTCAAAATTCAAAATTCAAAATTACAATCCCCATAAATAAATTTAGGGGCTTGTATCCTTTGCGTTTTCGGTCATTCCGAAAGTTAGGCACAAGGAATTTAATTTGGTTTTTTAGGATGTAGAGGAATTTCAATCACAAACTTTGTTCTCTCATCTAATATTGAATCATACCAGATGTTGCCCCCGTGTTTTTCCACAACTATTTGATAACTGATAAATAACCCCAGTCCTGTACCTTTGCCTACAGATTTAGTAGTGAAAAATGGGTCAAACAATTTCGAGCGAATTTCTGATGGAATTCCCCCACCATTATCAATTATTGAGATAGATATTCGATTTGATGCTGTGAGTTGAGTTTGAATCCAAATACTAGGTGTTTTGTGTTGTTCTTTATTTGTTGTGACTGGCTCTGACAATACCTCAATAGCATTCATTAAAATCTGCATAAATACCTGGTTTAGTTGACCAGGATAACAATGTACTAAAGGCAATTGACCGTATTCTTTAATAATTTGAATTTCCCGCCCTGATGGTTGTAGCTGAAGGCGGTGATGCAAAATCATCAAGGTATTATCTATTCCCGAGTGAATGTCTGCTTCCTTAAAATCAGATTCATCCAAGCGAGAAAAATTTCGGAGTGATACAATAATATCTTGAATGCGATTTGTACCACCTTGCATTGATTGGAGAATGCTGTTGAGGTCTTGTGCAATAAAGTCGAGTTCTATAGAGTTAATCAGTTGTTGAATTGATGGTACTGGGTCAGGGTAATGCTGCTGATACGCTATCACTAATTGCAGCAAATTTTGAGTATACCCATCTAAATACTTGAGGTTTCCGTGGATGAAGTTGATCGGGTTGTTAATCTCGTGTGCTACTCCAGCCACTAGTTGCCGCAAACTGGACATTTTTTCTGTTTGAATGATTTCTGCTTGGCTATGTTGTAGTTGTGAAAGTGCAAGTTGTGCAAGTTGAGCATTGTTACGAGCTTCGGTATAAAGTTGTGCCTGTTTCAAAGATATTACAAGCTGATGATTTGCCTGAATATAGTCAAGAATTAGTCCAGTCAGTGGCACTAGGTAAGCAATAATTTTTAAAAAGTGAGCAATATTAAAGTCATTATCGAATAGCGCTTTGGAGCCAAAAACCATGTGCAATTGGGTAAAAGTATTGGGAATAGTACTGATAATTAAAGCGTGAGAGAATAGACTAGGATGTTGATGCCAAAAACGTGGATAAAGAAGAATGCCAGCAACCAAAAAGAGAATTAGGGGTATGGCATCCCAAGGTCGAGTTACAATTGATTTAGGGAATATGGTTTGTGGGAGGATATGACTATTTGCACAAACAGTAATTATGCTATAGCAAACTAATCCAAAAACCAGAGTGATTACAACTATAAAACTGAGACTACCTTGCCACTTTCTCGGTTTAATTGTCAAAAGAATCATCACCCCAATTATTGTCACTAAGGCATTAGCAAGCCGACATAATGCCCAGGTAAAAGGTATCAGTTTACTGTTATCAGCCACGGCTGTAATTAATCTATCCGCAGCTAGAGTGTGGAATGCATCCATTAGTCCAGCGCACAGTAAAGTCACACCAATTATTGGCGTGATCACATCTCCTTTGATGTAGAAGTGGGCAAAAGCCAGAATGACAATGAAAATGGCAGTACATACAGCACTCCATTCTAAAATTGTATGAACGAAACTTCCTTCTAATTGGTGATAGATAACTTCTTGGCAAGAGGTAATAGATTTGCTATTTCCACAAACACCTTCTCTGATCGGGGATGTAAGATCAGAAGCAAAACTAAATCCCAACAGATTTAATCCCAATGGAAATAGGCAAATTAGCCATATTATCACAATTAACCGCGCCGGAAGTTTCGGTGTTTGCTCTGTTGATATCGCTACCACAAGTACCTCTGGAATAGAAATTAATGCGTAGGGAGAATAGAGCAAAATACTTGAGATATATGAGAAAACAAGACTTCTATTTTTCCTTTTTCTTATAATTCCCAAAAATCAGTAGACTCTAACTCAATACAGTCTCCTGTCTACTATTTGTCTAGAACTCACCCAAAACTTTTCAAACATCCTCTTAGGCATAAGAATTTACCGAGTATTACACGGAAAATCCAAATAATAAAGTAAAGTATCGCTACTCTAGGATGGGCCCATCAACTGGGTAAAATGGCCCGTAGCGGCGATCGCCAAACTGTAATTTGACAATTTCCTGGGAGTAAGAAAGAGTTTACCAGAAATCGTTTATGGCAAGATTAAGACGTCTTGAGGAGATCATATTGAACTAGCAGTCTCTCTAACAGCTTCTCGCAGCCGCTCCACATCGCGCATCGGTGGCTCACCAAAGAGCCGCTTGTACTCTCGGTTGAAGTGCGAGGCATCGTCGTACCCCACTCGATAGGCAGCACTGGTAGCATCAAGGTTTTCCCCCAGCATCAGACGGCGAGCCTCCTGGAGCCGCAGTTGCTTCTGGAACTGCAAGGGACTCATTGCAGTGACAGACTTAAAGTGATGGTGAAAGCCCGATACACTCATTCCCATTTCTCGTGCGATGTTTTCAATCCGAAGCGGCTCCTTAAAGTCTTTACGAAGTCGCTCGACGGCTCTGGCGATGTGGTAAGTATAGCCACCCAGAACTGCAATATGACGGAGCCGATTACCTTGCTCTCCCATCAGGAGTCGGTAAATGATTTCCCGCTTAATCAGTGGTGCGAGAACATGAGCTTCAGCAGGGGAATCTAGAAGCCTGACGAGCCGCACCACAGCGTCCAACAGATTTGCATTCAAGGAACTTACGTCAATCGCTTTCACATCAGCACGGCTGCGCGATGAGGGATACCCTGCCTCAACCATCACTGAGCCAACGAGGGTGGGGTCAAGATCGAGGCGAAGGCTAAGATACGGTTGCGCCTTGGACGCTTCCAGAATTTGGCTGACAATCGGCAGTTCGACCGTAGCCAGCAGATAATGCATCGGGTCGTACTGATAGCGATCGCTACCCAGAAGAATTTCTTTGCTGCCCTGAGCGATCGCACAAAAGGCAGGGATAGAGACACTATGAAGGCATTCCGAAGGCGAGGAGGCGCGGTTGAAGTGCAATCCTTTGTGCGGCTCAATCGTCCCATCATGACGAATAGCCTGTGCAATCCGCTCTTTAAGTTCGTCTCTGTGGGCTTGCGCTCTGTCTGCCTCGCGCTTTGCCTGCGGGTCGTTCATTAAATCGATATCGGACTTTTCACTCGTTTTGGCAGCGTTCATTTCTAAGTTTGCAGGATTGTACAACAATCTTAGACGATTGTTTTATTGCTTGCGCTTGAAGATTCGTAGAATGAAGCTAAAGCAAGGAAAAATGATTTCGGCTTCTTATAAACATTCTGGATTTTTATTCAAGATAAAACTCAGTTTTGATTGGGCAAGAGACTTGCCTACTAGCTACCAAACTGACATTAAGTAAAGGAATTAAGAAAATGGACATCAAAAGAAGTGGCTCACAGCCTTCCGCCAAAGGACCGGCTGAGTATTTTACCGGCACTGTCCGCGTTGACCCCCTGTTCGAGGCACACGATCCAGCACGCACGTCTGGTGCCAGTGTCACCTTTGAGCCTGGCGCTAGGACAGCATGGCATACCCACCCGTTGGGACAAACCCTGATCGTGACAGCTGGCTGTGGCCTCGTACAACGCTGGGGCGGCTCGATCGAGGAAATTCGACCGGGGGACGCGATCTGGATCTCGCCGGGTGAGAAGCATTGGCACGGTGCTACAGCAACCACATCCATGACGCACATCGCCATTCAGGAATGGCTCGACGGCAAGCCCGTGGACTGGATGGAACAGGTCAGCGACGAGCAATACCAGACGCCAAAAGTAGACAAATAGGAGCATCAATTTATGTACAACACGAAAGCTTATTCCGCAACCAGTGCAACATCACCGCTGTCCTCTACCAAGATCCAGCGTCGCAATCCAACTGAACACGACGTGCAGATTGAAATCCTCTTCTGCGGCATCTGCCACTCCGATCTTCATTCAGTGCGTAACGAGTGGAGCAGTATCATGTCCACTGTCTACCCGATTGTCCCCGGTCATGAGATCGTCGGCCGCGTCACCAAGGTTGGCTCGGCAGTTACGAAGTACAAGCCAGGCGACCTCGCCGCTGTCGGCTGCTTGGTTGACTCGGACAAGACCTGCCCCCATTGCCAAGCTGGCCTTGAGCAGTTCTGCTCGAACCAGACCCTCACCTTCAACTCCCCGGACAAGCACCTTGGAGGCGTCACCTATGGTGGCTACTCCGATAGCATTGTCGTCGATGAAGGCTTCGTTCTGCGCGTTCCCAGCAACCTCGATCTCGCTGGAGTCGCGCCACTCCTCTGTGCTGGGATTACAACCTACTCCCCTCTGCGCCACTGGGGTATCACCAAGGGCAAGAAGGTCGGCGTGGTAGGTCTTGGTGGACTGGGCCACATGGGCGTGAAGTTCGCCCGTGCGTTCGGTGCCCACGTCGTTGTCTTCACCACCTCGCCCAACAAGAGAGAAGACGCGCTCCGCCTTGGTGCCGATGAAGTGGTCGTCTCCCGCAACGCCGACGAGATGCAGAAGCACGCTGGCAGCTTCGATTTCATCCTCGACACCGTCTCCGCCAAGCACGACATCAACGCCTATCTCAACCTGCTCCGCCTTGACGGCAACATCACCCTTGTCGGCGCACCCGAGAAGCCTCTGGATGTCTCGGCATTCAGCCTCATCATGGGTCGTCGCAGTCTCTCTGGCTCTAACATCGGCGGCATCGCCGAAACCCAGGAGATGCTCGATTTTTGCGGCAAGCACAACATCACCGCAGATGTCGAAGTCATCCCCATCCAGAAGGTGAACGAAGCCTATGAGCGACTGCTCAAGTCCGAGGTGAAGTACCGCTTCTGTATTGATATGGCATCCCTTAAATCTGCATAACCGAGGTGGAACCTCGAAGGAATAACAATGCAAAAGCGCAAACTTGGCAATAGCCATCTGGAAGTTTCGGTTCTTGACCTTAGCTGTACAGAACTGAGCTACGGCTGCCATTCTCGCCGATATCGGGTCAAGCTGCGGTAAAAGGAGAAATTATGCAGAAGGTTGTCTTGAACAACGGGTTGGAAATGCCCATTTTGGGATTCGGTGTCTTCCAAATGACTGATCTGGAAGAGTGCGAAAGAAGCGCTCGGATGCGATTGAAATCGGCTACCGTCTGATTGACACGGCAGCTTCTTACGGCAACGAAGAAGCCGTCGGCAAAGCCATCCAAAAGAGCGCAAATCGCCCTGTCCTGGATACTGGCGCAAAAACCTTGGATTGTGCCCATTCCCGGCACGACCAAATTGAGCCGCCTGGAAGAAAACATTGGGGCAGCAGATATCGAACTGACGCAGGACGAATTAAAGAGCATTGACGCGGCATTGGCGCAAATTCCAGTGGAAGGCGATCGCTATCCAGAAGAGTTGGAAAAGCGCACGGGATTATAGACGGAATCGCCAACCATAGAACTTTAACCCAAATCAGGAGGTGCGGATGACAAATACACAGCAGCAAGAAGGAACTCAATCCTCTGTGAGGATAAGTGAAGCGGCACATAAAAACCATGAGGAACTCTTTCCAAACCACAAATCGACCCTGAAAGTAACTGACCCTGAACTGATCGAAGTCTTTGACAACTTCGCCTTCGACGAAGTAATTGCTGAGAGCAAGCTGGATACAAAGACAAGAGTCGTGCTGATTCTGGCATCTATCATCGGCAGCCAGGCAGTCAGCGAATACAGGGTTATGGTGGCCGCTGCGCTCAACGTCGGAGTAACGCCGATTGAAATCAAGGAGATCCTGTATCAGTCGATACCCTACGTGGGTATGGCGAAAGCATTTGACTTCGTTCATGCCACTAATGAAGTGATGTCCAGCAGGGGCATTCAATTACCTTTAGAAGGGCAATCGACCACTAGCCCGCAAACACGCTACGACAAAGGGCTGGCAATACAGAAAGCGGTATTCGGTGAGACGATCGATCAAATGTATGAGCGATCGCCCAAAGACCAACTGCACATTCAAAGGTTTCTGTCTGCCAATTGCTTTGGCGATTATTACACCCGCAATGGCGTAGACATCAAAGTCAGGGAGCTGATCACACTGTCTATCCTCATTGCTCTGGGCGGAGTTGAATCACAGATAAAGGGACACATTCAAGGCAACCTGAATGTCGGAAACGGCAAAGACATACTGCTGGATCTGATTACACAATTGTTGCCCTGGGTGGGATATCCCCGAACACTGAATGCGTTGAAATGCCTGAATGAAGTTGCGACGGAGTAATGGCAATGATCACGATTGAATAGCGAAGAATATGTTCTCTCATCGACATTTCAGTCATTCTAGCAGACTAGATACGCGAGATCAACGACTGCTGTGGCAATACCATCGAGTGGATGGAACAGGTCAGCGACGAACAATACCAGACCTGATCTTGGAGTAGGACAGTTCCGACCTTTAATTCACCTTTAATTCAAAGACAGGAGTTCAAAAGATGCAGAAGCGCAAACTTGGAAACAGTAATTTGGAAGTCTCGGCGATCGGTCTGGGCTGTATGGGCATGAGCTTTTCTTATGGGCCACCCAAAGACATACAGGAAATGACCGCCCTTCTGGGGGCTGCCGTCGATCGCGGTATTACATTCTTCGATACCGCCGAGGTCTACGGCCCGTTCTTGAACGAAGAGCTTGTGGGCGAAGCCCTCGCTTCCTTCCGTGGGCAAGTGGTCATTGCTACCAAATTCGGATTCGACATTAGTCCTAATTCCGATCCTCGCGGGATGAAGGGTGCGCCAGGACTGAATAGCCGACCGGAGCATATCAAGGAAGCCGTGGAAGGCTCACTCAAGCGACTCAAGGTCGAGGCGATCGACCTGCTCTATCAGCACCGGGTTGACCCGAACGTACCGATCGAAGATGTGGCGGGAGCGGTGAAGGACTTGATCCAGTCAGGTAAGGTGAAGCACTTTGGACTCTCTGAAGCAGGAGTGCAAACAATCCGTCGCGCCCACGCGGTTCAGCCGATCACGGCGCTCCAGAGCGAATACTCGCTGTGGACGAGAACTCCAGAGCAGGAAGTGATACCGACCCTTGAGGAACTCGGAATCGGCTTTGTCCCGTACAGTCCGCTGGGCAAGGGCTTTCTCACTGGCAAGATGGACGAAAGCACTACATTCAACAGTTCCGACTTCCGCAGCACCCTGCCTCGCTTCACGCCCCTAGCTCTCAAGGCGAATCAGGCTCTGATTAATCTGCTCGCCAGCATCGCAGAACGGAAGCAGGCGACACCTGCTCAGATCGCCCTCGCCTGGCTGCTTGCTCAGAAGCCGTGGATTGTTCCGATCCCAGGCACCACAAAGCTGCATCGCTTGGACGAAAACATCGGGGCAGTCTCAGTCGAACTCACGCCCGATGATCTGCATGACATCGATGATGCGGCCTCCAAGATCACAGTGCAAGGGGCTCGCTATCCCGAAAACCTGGAGCAAATGACCGGTCGCTAAGGTTTATCAACCATTTCTGTTGTAGTTGGAGCAAAACTGCGTAAAAAAGATTTAACAGAAGAGGCAGGGGGCAGGGGACAGGGGAGAAAGATTCTGGAATTCCACTGCCTACAGGGTTTCAAGCCCACAATGGCCACGCTCAGTGCATCACCTATATTTATGCTATGGGGTTTCCCACCCCCAACCCCCTCCCCGCTCTTCGATAGCAGGGTGGTTTCATACGAAAAAAGAAAAATATGAAAGC
>CAZZZY010000262.1:0-7787 GCA_964658545.1 uncultured Acetobacteraceae bacterium
CAGGAAATTGAAAAATTTAGTCGAGAAATGAGGGAATGGGGTAATTACTTGAAAGAATTACCAAAAAATAAAACCATTGCCGATTGGCGGATTATTTATGCAGGGGGTGATGATTTTTTAGGTGTTTTTTATCACAGAAAAAATGCAGCCGATTGTGTAAAATTTCTATCTAGATTTAAATCTGATACTTGGAATGAGGGCAAAATTAAGTCAGAGGAAAAAAAGAAAATTACTGTTAGCGTTGGTTTTGTTTGGGCTTTTCCCGATATCCCGCAACGGGATGTATTGCAACATTGTCGAGAAGCTGAGAAATCAGCAAAAAATAATGGACGCGATCGCATTGCTTTTCGAGTCTTATTCAACAACGGTAATCACTTAGAATGGGTGTGTCCTTGGTGGCTTTTAGAATCGGGCTTGCTGTCGGGTTATTGCGATCGTGAGGGGAAACAAAACTGGACGCATATATATAATGATGTAGCAGTCTTAGAATCCCGTCATGCTTTCGATGACGAAGGTTTAGATATTGCACTAGGTTTGCTTGAGATATATTTTCCCAGTCATGTAGATGTGATTAGAGGTAGACAAGACCAAAACAACTGGTTACATGAAAGTGATGCAGACTTGACAGCGACTAAGGCAGGAATTTTAGGCGTAAAGCATAGTTACTACAAGGAAAATACAGAGCAAATAGATGAAGTCAAAGTGAAAAAAGCTCTAACGGACTGGATTCTTAACCTTACCAAAGTGGGATTTCACCTATGTCAATAGTAGAAACGACAGAAAACACATCCAAAGAACCAAAATATGTTCCTCCCCGTTCTCCCTTTACACATCTAATTATCATCGAAGCCTTGGGTTTACTCTACGGTAGTTCAGGAAGATTTCTCTCACCAGAAAACTTGGTAGGACGTTCTGGTAGTAGCTTTCCTCCCAGTGCTGCGACTCTATCAGGTTTGTTTGCAGCTTCTTCTGGTAATGCAGATATCCGCGATTTGATGTTAGCAGGGCCATTTTGGGGAAATGTCGATGAGGTAATTTCAGATGAACAGAACTTTTATGTCCCAACTCCACGTAACTATCTAGTTAAAGATGGAAAAATCATAGATAAACTAAGCTGGAAACACGAAAATCAGGCATGGTTAAATTCAGAAGGTAAAACTCCAACTGATAAATACGAGAGTAATACTTGGTTAGCGATCAATCAGTGGATGGAAGCCAAGGAAGTAAAGAAAAATCCTTGGAGATTTTTAGCCCACTTGCATCCACGTCTGGAACTGGAAGAACGACATGTAATCAGAAATCATCAAGAGCAAGGGAGCTTATTTCTAGAAAACTCAGTGCAGATGGAAACTGGAACTTGTTTGGTTTATTTTTCCAATACCAAACTTGACCCAGGTTGGTATCGCTTTGGAGGTGAAGGTCATATGGTTGATGTGCGATGTGAACCTATAATTGACACACTCAATGACTTTTTAAAAGTATCTGTAGGGTGTAGTTTTGCTCTAATTACACCTGGGGTTTGGGGTTCCAACCGGTTATCTGGGCGAGAACCTATCCACTTGAAAAAACGCAGTAGCAGTTTTTCTGAACAAGCAGAACCAGAAAGCCAAGAACAGAATGTTTGGAAAGTAGAAGCACTTTTCACAGACCGTCCCGTACCTTTTCGTTACCGATTGGGGGGTAAAGAAGGTGAACCTAAGCGACTGTCTAGGGGTCGTTATGCAGTTCCTGCGGGTACTGTTTACGTTGTCAAAGAACCTATCAATCAGCCTTGGCAAAATTGGGACGATCAATGGTTTCCACAAGAAGGGCCCTCACTCAAACGCTGGGGATGTGGTTTAGCACTACCTTTAGCGAGTGCGATCGCATAAAGAATCTAGATTAGACATCTGCTGGAAATGGTGTAGAGGCATTTCATGAAATGTTTCTAGATTAAGATTTCAAGTAAAAAATTAATTCAAATAATAACTAATAGCAAGAGAGATAGATATTTTATGCTTAACCACTCTTGCTAATTAGCTATGTTTTTGGATAAGCGTATCACAGGTACGCTATGGTTTATATTGTTTCCAACTAATCAACTTTAACCCAAGTTGTGGGGAAAACCATATTATTGGTTTCTTTAATATTACCTTAACATTTTTTTGCATAACTTAAAATAAATTTGGTTCTTCAGTTATTTTTTTGACTTTCTACCCAAACACTCAGAAATATGATATATAGATATCTTAGTGTATAAATTAGGAGCCTTTCATATGAAAAGGGTAGTCTTGACCGATTCTGGAGGATTTACCAGTGTCGTTGATAACCGTTTCACAGGTACGCAGTGGAATATTAACATGAATAAAAAACTAAGCCAAGAAACACCAAATGTTGGGTTTCATAAGGTTATCCAGCAGAAAAACGCTACAACAATCGAACGGAAGCATAAAACGGTAAGATTTTTTCTACGAGGGTCTAATAGGTTTGTACGTTATCTATCAAGCTTGCGTTCAATTTTGCACGACACGATGTCCTATATCCAGCAGTGCTGGGACTTTTATACGAACAGATCGTATAGCATTGCTGACAACATCGGCTTTTCGTATAAATTGAGTATTCTCTACGTTTACAAGCTAGATACGTACATGGAGGCGTTATGTCTCAACGCACCCTAATAGTTTGGAGCGTGATAATTATCTTCTATATTGCCTGGAGTCTAATTATTGCATTGTATTCTGGAAGACACTGGCAATTGGGGTTAACGAAGTTTCTCAGTGTCATAACTAGTGCTTTTGGAGTTATATCAGGTAGCAATATCATCTATAAAGCAGTGACTTCGCAGGATTTGATGAGGTTATTAGGAGATGATACCATCACCCTTTTAGTCGGTGCATCTGTTGTTATTTGGTTATCCATAGAACAGATACTGAAGTCTTGAATTTAAGACTTAGATATTAAAGAAGGGGTAAACGTAGCCACAAGGAGAATTATGGAAATGCTCTTGCTACGTTTATCTTATTTTTATCAGAATACATCTTGGAACCTAACTTTTACAGCTATCCGCTAATGCACTGTACTAGAATAACACGACTAAATTAATACAATATAAAAGTTGACTAAACACTTATTTTTCATATGTTTACGCAATTTGATCATGTACTATTTTAGCTGTGTCATATCACTACATCCAAAATCTCAAATCAAAAACCCAAAATCTCAAAATGTATCATCAAGCCTACGGGATCATTGAAACCCTTGCTCCCTTACATATTGGAGCTAGTGCAGGAGAAGAAACAGGCAATCTCAACTTAATTTTCCGCGACCAATTTACCCAGACAGGGATAATACCAGGTAGTTCCATTCGCGGTAGATTTAGGGCAGATATGCGGGAAAAAATAAAGGGTAATTACAAAGAAATTAGTGGTGATGGAAAAAGTCAGGAAGAGTTAGAAAAAATCAAAAAGGAGAATGAAAAGGAATTAGAAAAAATCAAAAACGAGACAGAAAGAAAATGGTATGGTCATGAAGCTACGTCAGGAGAGGAAAACAAAACTACAGAAGCGCTGGTAAAGTTTGAATATGCATCTCTGGTCTGGCTGCCGGTATTTTGTCCTGGTCAACCAATCGTTTGGGTTACTTGTCCTTGGTTGCTGAAACGCTATAAAAAAGTTACTGGCATCGACGCAAATTTACCTAAACCATATACTGCACCTAAAGCATTACAGAGTCGTCAAGTAGGTACTAATCATCGAGTTTTGTTTTTCAACCTGGGTTTTATTGAAATTGAGCATGAGGACAATCTCTCAGATTGGATACCAACTGATACTGATTTGAACCCAGATAATTTGCTGGTAGTTGCTAACAATGATATCGCCATGCTGCATGATATGGCGCTCTATCGTCAAAGTCGGGTGAAGCTAGCAGATGACGAGAAAAAGGTCGATGGAGGTGCGTTTTTTAACGTAGAAGCTTTACCCGAAGCAAGTATTTTAGTATTTCCCGTGGCGGTGAAGCAAACAGGTTGGGAACCTTTTGGCGAAGGTAAAAAATCCCAAGAACTCTATTTTGGTGGGTTGGAGTCCATTGGATTTGGTCATTGTAGTGTTAGATTGGCAGGAGATTATTAATCATGGGTTGGAAATCTTACGATTTAGACCGGGAAGCCCAAAAGTTGGTATTGGCTGCCAAAAAACGTGATGAGAAGTCCCTGAACCAGTCCTATAAAATGCGGATGGCTGTTGCTTACGGATTAGAGCGTTTTTGGGGTGAACATCTGCGTTTACAGGCTAAAGAACCGGAAAAATCCAAATATTGGAAAGAAACTTGGGATGCACTGGTGGGTGTTATGGAACAAGCTGGAGTCTTAATTCCCAATGAAGCAGTTAACGCCAATAATGTCAACCAAATTCAAGCAATGTCTGACCAACTCTGGAAGTTAGAAATAGATGAACAGCGAGTTGCTTTAGCAGTTTTAACCCAACTCTGCGACTGTATTGTTTGGTGGACACAACGTTATAAGTAAAGCATCAAAAATCATGGCTATTCCCGATCCTGCGAAAAAAGTCCCGATGTTGTTCCGCGCCCAAATTAACGGACGTTGCCAAATTCAACGGCTGGTTCCCGGTGCAGAACAGCAAGACGCGACACTTTGGGCTTCGGAGTGGGTAGACAAAACTTATCCCCAACTTCCCGAAACTGCTGCTACTATCCAAACTCGCTCCTATAATTTAACCTGGCGATTTATCACCAATAGCGGACAAGATGACGGGGTAATTCGTCCTGTAATTGGTGCTAAAGGCTGGCCCCTTTATCCTGGTAGTAGTATGAAGGGGATATTCCGTCGCGCTTGCACAAAAGAACAAGCCGAACGCTATTGCGGTAAATCCCTCCCAGATGGTGATTTCCAACCCGGTATTCTCCGCTTTCATGGTGCTTATCCGATGGATACTGCTTGGACTGAAGACTTAGTAGACATCGTTCACCCCCAGCAAAATTGGCAAGTTAAGTCTAATCAGAAAGATAGTGGTGCTTTTATTCAGATTTCTCTGTATAAGCCAGAACTTAGGTTTGGTATTTCTAGTCACACCTCCCTAGCCGATTCCGAGTGGAAAATTATCTGGAATATTTGGGAAAGAGCTATTTCCACGGGGATTGGTTGCCGTGTCTGTGCTGGATACGGACAACCGGAAACTCACACGGGCAATGTTCTTTACCATACTACGCTCAAAGGTCAAGGGCAAGCAGCCAAGCTCATTGATGGGACGGGGGAGTTTCGAGCGAATATTTTTCGAGCATCTGTGCGTGGTCATGCGCTGCGGATTTTTGGCGGACTCACGGGAGCAGATATGGCTGATAAAATTGTCAATAATCTTTTTGGTGGAATTCAAGGTGAGGCAATTATCGGATTATTAGGGATGAGTTTCCAAGTTCTCAAGGATAATAATCCTGAAAGCTTTGGCAGAGGGGGTTATACTCAACCAACTTATAATCTCGAAGGGAAATTAACCTGGTTGTTAGCCAAGAAACTACCGCATCCAGAACATGAAGAAGCACTGAAAAAATTAGTGGCAGCTTTAACCCGATTTGCGATGGTTTTAGGTGGTTTCGGAAAATCTTGGCGACGGGCAGACCATCGCTTATTTTATGAAGAATACTACGAAAACGAGTATAAATCTCTAATTGGTTGTCACTGGCAATGGTTGGGAGAGCGATCGCTGATCACAGATGTACAGGTACGCAAGTTGGATCAAGTCGGTCACTTCATTGATCAAGTCCGGCAAACAGCCCAAGATTGGATGCAACTTCAAGGAGTTACACCCAACCCCCAACAAAAAGCATCTTGGCGGGAAGCGTGGCATCCTGATACAGTACAAGTTTGGGGACGCGAAGCCAGCGATGCAGAAGACAGCAAAGCTATTTTTTGGCTGCATGGTGCTTACCAAGAGGCAATTTCTAGAACTCTACCAGAACAGTCAATTTACCGCTCATCGATTACCGGACAAATGGGACAAATTGGTAGACTTTGGCATCGGATGTATCCCATTGTCCGCTTGGTCAAAAATCCTCAAGATGGAAAACCAAAACCCCAAAAAAAACCCGGATACTTAGAATTTTTGACTATATTTCCCGATAAATCTCCTGAGTCCAGACAGTTTCTGGAATTCCTCAACTCTCAGTCAAATCGACCAAATAATTTCCATAAACTTTGGTAAAAACTTGAGTACCACTCCTTACAAGCTAAGATAACTCCGACTTATTTCAAAAGTTAGTGTTCTTTCTGATTCCACCTATTTATTGTTCAAAAACCATGCGTAAAGTTATCCTTTCTACCATCGGAACTAGTCTTCTGACTAATCAAATAAACCGTAATAACTCCGAAGAAAAAGATTGGTACTCTTACCTGCGAGACACCGCTAACCTCAGTGAAGACAAAACCCCCGATCACGTCAAACAAATTATCACCACCCTCAAAGAAAGAGCCGACACACAACTTTCCGGGGCAAAAATACCCCAAATTCGCCGTGCTAGTGCCGAATTAAATGGGGTTTATGGCATTTATCAAGAAAATCTCACTCAGGGAAAAGAAGATATCCACTTTCTTATTTCCACCGACACTGCACAGGGAAAAACTACCGCTAAAATTATCGATGATTTTTTGAGAAAGCAAGGTTTAACTAATACTAGTATTTATACTCCAAGCGGACTGTCAACTGCTAGTACCGAAGCTTTCTCTCTAGGAATCGATGATTTAATTGTTTGGTTACAGGATACTATTCCTGCATATAAAGCAAGTCAATACAAAATATCTTTTAATTTAGTTGGGAGCTTTAAAAGCTTACAAGGTTATCTCAATACGATTGGGATGTTTTATGCTGATGAGATAATTTATATCTTTGAAGGTGAGAAATCAGATTTAATCACTATTCCCCGTTTACCTATCGCTGTTGATATTAACTCGATTCAACCCCATGCTTTGCAGTTAGCTTTATTAGATGCAGGTGTGGAATTAGCAGTTAGCGAAACCGCCGGAGTCCCGTCAGCGATGCTAGTAGAAATTGATCAAAAAATGATGCTTTCAACCTGGGGACAATTGATTTGGAATCAGTGTAAAGAGCAGCTACTTTCTGGAGATTTGCTGGTTTTTCCCCGATTAGAATATCAAGATACTTTTCGGGCTGATTACAATCAACAGAAATCGGATAAAGCTAGAGTCAAGCTACAGGAAACTTTAGCAAAAGTTGTTTGTTTATTAAACCAGTCGAATGGCGATACTGCTATTCTCAAACAGCATGGAGGATTGCGGTATGATCAGTATGAAAATATGGGTGATATAGACCATTTTCGGATAAATCAAGGTGTCCGAGTTAGCTGTCGTTCTGTTCAGGGGAAACTAGTCTTACATCGGTACGGCGAACATAAATTGAATGACAATCCCTATTGAAGTGTTGTATTCATTGTGCGATCGCTAAGTACAGCTTTGCGTAAAATCGTGGCGAATTGAGGCTGGAAATTTAAACGCAGAGGGACCATTGGTAAGCGCAGAGGTACGCCAAGAATTCGCTACGAATTAATGAAATGCTGTACTAAGTACAAGTCATGAAAACAGTGCAGGGAAGCCGCATCAAAATTAGCCCTAGCACGGCTGAGGGTAGGCGAATTTATTTATCGCTGTACTAGTCCCTGATGTGCGAACATATGTACTATTGTGTTTTTTACCACATTTCAGGTATCAGCTGCACTTCCAGAAAGAAATTATGGATTAAACTTCAAATTTTTGAACTGAAAATTAAGCGATCGCCTGAGCC
>CAZZZY010000263.1:0-7753 GCA_964658545.1 uncultured Acetobacteraceae bacterium
GTTCTGATTGTGGTACTGTATCACACTGCGATCGCTCACTAGATAAAACAGTATAGGCGATCGCAATGCTTGGAATGGGGCGATCGCTCTTATAAAATATAAGTAGTAAACATAGTAAGCTTGGCAAAGATATCATGTCTCAATCATCTCTCTACGAGCAAGATTTTTTGGCTTGGTTAACCCAGCAGCAATCAGCTTTAGCTAATCGAGATGTGGCAATTTTAGATTGGGAGAATCTGGCAGAAGAGTTGGATGCTATGGGCATTCGCGAAAAAAATGAGTTGAAAAACCGCTTAGTAGTTTTGTTAGCGCATTTACTAAAATGGCAGCATCAACCTACAAAACGCTCTGTCAGTTGGTTTACAACGATCGCTAACCAACGGGATGATTTACACGATTTACTAGATGAAAAGCCTAGTTTGCGTCAATACCTTCCCGATATTTTAACTAAAGCCTATCGGAATGCTCGTCGGGAGGCATCAGCAGAAACAGGCATAACTTTAGCCAATTTTGGTGAAAATTGCCCTTATAAAGTAGAAGAAATTTTGAATCATCAGTTTTTGTGTAATACTACAGATGATTTTGAGAGAGCAATTGTTCAAGAATGAACCTAAAGTCAACTGAGAATGAATAAAATGTTGCTCGGATTAAAATGGGTATTAGTCAGTTAAAAAAACAGCCGATTATGGAAGAATTATTATTGTTACGTCAACTTATTGAAGAAAAACAATATGAGAAAGCTCTAGAAGTTGTAGATGAACTTGAAGAAAGTTTCAATATGAATATGTAGACAAAAACCGTGAAGGTGAGCACATTTGCTACTACAGGGATTTGCGGAAAATGCAACAGCATTATCCCCAGTGGTAAATTAGCAAGTCATTAACAGAAATTTTTATAGCAATTCTCGTTTGGATGCAACACATAGTAGACACCTAAGCGATCGCACTTCAAGAATATCCTCTGATTGAAAGGCAAACGTTCTGGTTGTCGTACTGTATCACACTGCGATCGCTCACTAGGTAAAACAGTATTGAGGAGCGATCGCCAGATTTGCAATCTGACTTTTCACGTCATTTGGAAAAGCTCACGAAAGACCTAACCCCCTAGCCCCCTTCCCTACACGGGAAGGGGGAAATTCAAAGTCTCTCTCCTTGTAGGAGAGAGATTTAGAGAGAGGTTTTCCAGATCCCGTGAAAAGCCAGATTTGCAATAGGCTGTTTATACGATGAACTACGGCTATACTGCTCATCTTCAAGTGGATATTTGCGATCGCATGAGTGAAATATAGTCGAGCGATCGCACTTGAAGTTTTCTTAATAAGTAAAATTTTATTTCAGATAAATTATCATGCAAAAACTGCTGATTACTGGCTCATCAGGACTAATTGGTTCTGAGGTATGTCTTCATTTCGCTTCCCTTGGCTGGGAACTTCATGGTGTTGACAATAACCAAAGAGCAGTGTTCTTTGGACCTCAAGGAGATACTCGCTGGAACCAACGGCGGTTGCAGTCTGTAATTAAAGGATTTGTGCATCACGAAGTTGATATTCGCGATCGCCAAGGTGTCCTAAACTTGATTTATAGTATCAGACCAGATGCGATCGTCCACACAGCAGCACAACCTAGCCACGATTTAGCAGCCAAAATCCCCTTTGATGACTTTGATACCAATGCTGTTGGTACTTTGAACCTATTGGAAGCAACCCGTCAGTTTGCCCTTGAAGCTCCTTTTGTTCATCTCTCCACTAATAAAGTGTACGGTGATGCCCCAAACGAAATCCCAATGTTGGAGTTAGATACCCGTTGGGATTACGCTGATCCAATTTATGAGTATGGTATTCCTGAAACCTTCCGAATTGACCAATCCAAACACTCGATTTTTGGTGCTTCTAAAGTTGCAGCCGATGTCATGGTGCAGGAATATGGACGTTACTTTGGTATGAAAACTTGCTGCCTGCGCGGTGGTTGTCTGACAGGGCCAAACCATTCAGGTGTTGAGCTACATGGGTTTCTCAGCTACTTAGTGAAGTCCAACTTAGAAGGACGCACTTACAAAATTTTTGGCTACAAGGGTAAGCAAGTTCGAGACAATATTCACTCTTATGATGTTGCCTGTTTTATTGAAGCATTTATCCAAAATCCTCGTTCTGGGGAAGTTTATAACTTGGGAGGCGGTAAAAATAATACTTGTTCTATTCTGGAAGCTTTCGATATAGTTACATCCCTGTCAGGTAAACCAATGCAATATGAATATGTAGACAAAAACCGCGAAGGTGATCACATTTGCTACTACAGCGATTTGCGGAAGATGCAGCAACATTATCCTCAGTGGTCAGTAAGGAAGTCATTAACAGAAATTTTTACAGAAATTACTGCGTCATGGCAGCAGCGATTGGCGTAGTTCAAACGTTTAACTAAAAGCAATATGAACAAAGATTTACCTCGGCTGCTGTTGGTGAGTGAAGCATCTTTGGATCGTGAAAGAACTGGATTAAATCGTACTTTAGTAAATCTTTTAGCAGAATACCCTGCTGATCGCTTTATGGTGTACGTTCCTCAATCAACTCTCAAAAGCCATCCAACTGCACCTCCTCTAAATCAAAACATTGCTGCTTTCTCAGAAGGATTTTTGCCCTACCTGAATAATCGCCTTGGCTTATTATTAAATCCAGTTTTCCAGGTAATTAACTTTCAATTACTTGAGTGGATGTTACCTGCGGAACGAGAAAAAATTGCTGCTTTCGCTCCAGAAATCATACTTATCTGTCCTGTGAACACTTTAGGGCTGCTGATGGGTTATAAAGTTGCTCAATCATTTCGGTGTCCCTTTATCATCTATTTTATGGATGATTGGCTAGATAATCATCACCAACGCTGGCTCACGGGCGGAGTGCAAACCCTCAGTCGAACAGTTTTAGAAAAAGCATCAGGTTGGCTGATGATTAGTTCACAACTAGAAAAAGATTTGATGCAACGGTATAAAATTTTCCCCAAGCGATCGCTGATTGTTCATAATCCAGTTGACCTCTCTCAAAAAACTCCCCCAGATTTGAAAAACCGCTCTGATAGCACTTTTAGAGTTGTTTATGCTGGGGCAATTTGGACGATGCATTATGATGCTATAGCATCTGTAGCAGAAGCAATCCATGAATTAAAAAGCAGTGGCTTAGATATTGAGTTAGTACTATACACTGCCCCCAATTGCTGGGATCTTCATCAAAAACATTGGGAAGCTTGGGAAGTAAAATATGGTTCTTTAATACCCTATGAAGAACTTAATCAATATTTGCAGCAAGCTGATTTGTTATTAGTGGCTTCCTCTTTTATTCCTAAATATGCTCAATTTACTCGCTCATCTGTACAAACTAAGCTAACAGATTACATGGCATCCGGTAGAGCAATTTTTGCTTGTGGACCAAGATATTCTGCTTGCAATCAGTTTGTTAAAGTTTGGAAGTGTGGTTTGGTTTGTGAAACAAATAAATTGGCAAAAATCAAAGGAGTTCTATTAGAACAAATTAAAAATCCAGACAGACTTGAAATTTTAGGAAAGAATGCTTTTGCATGTGTCCAAGAACATTTTGAGGCAGGTAGAGTGCGGTCTAATCTATATAAATTTATTCAAGAAAATAAATATGTCAATTTACAAAGATGAATCAACCTCTAGTTTATAGTTGGGAAGAGGCAACTTCACGCCTTAGTATAGATGATCGATGGCAGCAAGCAACAAAATATTTGACACCATCAGAACAGATAAATGGTCTCAAATTACAAAAACTTTGGACCATTCTAGACGCAGGTTGGCAGGAATTACAAGACAAAAACCAAACAGAAAAACTTGAGTTTCAATTGCCAGATTTATTACATCATTATTATCAACATCCAGTTTGGTTAATCAATGCTGCCTTTTCAGAATCTGATGAATCTACGATTAGCGATCGCCTAGCAGCAGTACGTTTAATTTCCCATGTACAGCCAAATAAAATTTTGGATTTTGGGGGCGGAATTGGGACAGTTTCTCGGTTGTGTTCGATCAACTTACCTCAAGCAACAAAAATTGATTTAGTAGACATCACAGAGTTTCGTCACATTATCCAACAACATTTGGCTGATTTTAAAAACATTCGTATTCTAGAAAAGCCAGAACCACTTTATGATGCTGTAATCTCAACAGAGGTGTTAGAACATCTCATTGATCCAATTGAGGCTATCATCGAAATCAATCGTTTGTTAAGAATAGGTGGTGCTTTTGCTGGAAGTTGGAGTTTTGCTCCCTGTATCCAATGCCATTTACCGCAAAATTTCCATCTGCGATCGTTAATGTTTTGGATTATTCGCAGTCTGGGATTTGGGTTTTATGGGTTTGAACGTCGGGGAAACACTGTTTACAGTTTTGTAAAAACTTCTGATGTCACACCCCAAATGACAAGAAATGCTCGCTTGATTGAGTTTTGCGCGAGATTGCCAATTCCCTTAGACCGTTTACTTCTAATGCTTTGGGGTTTATAAAGTGATAAAAGTTTTTCTGGTTTGTTCTGGACTGGGGAACGTCAAACGAGGTTTTGAGTCCTTTTCTCAAGAGTGCTTTGATGCCTTATCTCAAGAGCCAGAATTGGATATTACCCTTTTTAAGGGAGGAGGAAAATCTAATTATCGCCAAATTACTTTGGGGAATTTTCCGCGTGATAGTTCGGTAGGGATTTATCTAGGCAAATTAACAGGTAGAGGGGCTTACTTTATTGAGCAGGTATCATTTGTCTGTAGCCTCTTACCCCACATTTATCAACAGCAACCCGATGTAATTTATTTTAGTGACGGCGCAGTAGGAAATATCCTTTGGCACTGGCGAAAACGAACAGGACAACGCTACAAACTCCTATATTCTAATGGCGGTCCTCTATCACCACCTTTTCACCGTTGGGATCATGTGCAGCAGGTTGCACCCATCCATCTTCAGGCTGCGGTGGAAGCAGGAGAAGCTTTAGAGAAGCAAAGTTTAGTGCCTTATGGTATCCAAATGGATTCTCAACTAAAGATTTTATCTGCTGTGGAAAAAGCTACTCTGCGACGCAAATTAGAATTGCCAGAGGATTTGCCAATTGTCTTATCTGTAGGAGCAATAAACAAGTCACACAAGCGCATGGATTACTTAATCCGTGAGGTTGCCCAATTGCCGGAGCCACGCCCTTATCTGTTAATCTTGGGACAACAAGAGGCAGAGTCTCCAGAAATTTTTCAGTTGGGGAATCAATTACTAGAGCCAGATAGATTTCAAATTAAAACTGTTGCGTTTGCTCAAGTTAGTGATTACTATCAATTAGCAGATGCTTTTGTGTTGGCTTCATTGGGTGAAGGTTTTGGACGTGTATTTTTAGAAGCAATGTCCTATGGCTTGCCTTGTTTAACTCATGATTATGAGGTAACACAATTTATCCTCAAGGATGAGGGATATTTAGCAAATTTTCAATTACCTGGCAGTTTGGCGAGTCTTATTTCCCAGGTTTTAACTCAGAGTGATGAGATTTATAAGTATCAGCGGCATCAATTAGTGTATGAACGTTTTAGCTGGGATAAACTTCGTTCTCCTTATGTTGACATGATCCATCGTTGTTTGTCTAATACTTTTGCTCAGGTCATAGACTTGAAAAGATAATTTTATGTATGTAGTTGCTTATCTTTACAATAATAATGGTATGGCTTCTTGGTGCTGGGAAGCTGCTCATGCAATTGCTGAGGCAAATTTACCTGTTTTATTAGTCTGCTCTCCTGAAGTTAAGCTTCCTGGCGATCCCAAAGTTGATATATTAAGATTTGAACAACCAGCTTTAACAGGTGATAAAAAAAGCTTTCTCAAATTAATTGAGAATGAATTAGGTAGACTGTCTAACCAGTCTTCTGGTTTTGTTGGCAGCTTGCATACCTATCTGCAATCTCAAGGAATAACTCCAACAGCATACTTTTTGAACCAATCAAATTTGCAAGATCCCTCAATTACAGTTCCTCAACACGTTGTTGCTTGGGCTTATCCAACTTCGCTTTTTGCTTATATCTCAAAAACTGGTCGTTTAACTGGATGGAAACTTTCTAAAAATTTTGTCCGCACCTGTCTTGATTCGATAGGTTGGTGGGGTAAGGATTGGCGGGCTTACCGGAGTGCGACTTCAGTTCTTGCAGTGTCACAGCAACTTAATAGTGAGCTTGAGTCTCGTGGTATTAAAACTCGTGTTGTTTATCCGGGAACTTCTGTTCCAGAAGCCTTATTAGATAAGTTTTTTAACAGTGAACGCAAGCCGAAGTTACTTATTGCAGCAGTTGGCTTGGAAGATTCTAGAAAAAGAATTAAATGGATACTGGAAGCATTAAAAGCGGACTCCCAAAGAAACTATAATTTAACTTTAGTCGGTTCTGCTAGTGAGGCATTTAAAACATGGGTATGTAGTGATGGTTTTTCTGCAAATTTTACAGGATTTTTACCAAGAGAAGAACTACAAAAAGTAATGATAGACCATGATATTTTCTTGTTTGGTTCGTGTCTTGATGATTGGGGATATGTACTAGTTGAGGCAATGGGGCAGAGATTGAGTGTTGTTGCTCCTAACTTACATCCATTTAATGAAATTGTTGGGGATACAGGGAGCCTCTACTCTCTTAACTCGCAAGAAGATTTTTCGCAAAAATTGAATGTTTTGCTTTCAAGCGACTTATCTGTAAAGAAGCAATCTGCTTGGAAGAGAGCGCAAAGCCTATTTTCAAGACAAGTTTTTGGCAAAAATCTAATAATTGGCTTGTGACCACATGAATAAAAGAAAACTTTATTGAAACTTATAAATAACATGAGCAAGATTAAATTTAGCGTTATTATACCAACCTATCATCGCAATGATTTATTAGCAAAATGCCTGGATTGCCTCGCCCCAGGTGTGCAAACATTGCCCGCAGAACAATATGAAGTCATTGTCACAGATGATGGTTCCCAAACTACTGCTGAAGAGATGATTAAGCAGCAATATCCTTGGGTAAAGTGGGCTGCTGGTCCACGCAGTGGTCCGGCTGCAAACCGTAATAATGGCGCAAAGTATGCTCAGGGTGAATGGTTAGCGTTTACTGATGATGATTGTTTACCTGTTCAAGAATGGCTAGAAGCATATGCGGACGCAACGAAAGGATCGGCACTTGCTTTAGAAGGTGCCATACATCCTTTAGGTAATCCTGATCAAGATTTAGCAGAATGTCCTATTAATCTGACAGGTGGATGTTTTTGGTCTGCGAATATTGCAGTGCAGAGAGCGCTTTTTGAGGAGGTTAGTGGGTTTGATCCTAATTATCCTCTAGCTGCACATGAAGATCAGGACTTAAAACTGCGCCTTGAATTAATTACTACTATTGTGTTTGTCTCAACGGCTATTGTTACACATCCAGTTCGGGTTGTTTCCCTTAATCGAGCTATTTCTCGCATAAATAAATCTTGTTTAGCGTGGGCGTACCATGTTCGTAAAAACAAGAAAGCTCTTGGTTATAAAACTAATTTACATTTCATATTAGATGGGTATAAATCTCAGCTTATAGGATTTCGTAATAGTTTAACTCAAGGCAAGTTTAAACAAGCTTTTGTATCTTTTCTGACTTTATTAGTTGGGCTTTCTTTTGTAAGCAAGCAATATTTATTAGGGAATAAACGTTATGAATAGTAATCTTGAACCTTCTTCTCGGCAATTAAGATGGATGTCTAGCATAAGTGGAGATCCAGAAATATT
>CAZZZY010000264.1:0-7747 GCA_964658545.1 uncultured Acetobacteraceae bacterium
GGTAAAGGTTAAAGGTTTTTTCTTTCCCTTTTCCCCAAAACCCGACAAGTATTGGTGTTTGCTCAAGTCTTTAGTGCCGAAAGTTGGCGAGGGGTGGAAAGGATTGGTAACTTGTTTTAAGTTTCCCAAATCACCCTCTCTAGTGCCTAATTTTTAAACACCTACCCTTGAAAGGCTAGGGAGGTTAGATTTCTGAGGTTTTAATGTTAGCGATAATACTTTTCAAACATCCTCTAAGGTTAGTAGCCTTGAAAACGTACCTTAGCAGGTCGGAAACCGCTATATGCTCATTCAATTACCTCTGCTTGGAACTGATGATGATCATCAAGGCTCCAACTTCGGAGTTCTCCAGCTTCACCGTTTTGGACGGTAACTATTATATACGAGTATCCTTGCCAAGCGTATAGGCGATCGCATTCTGAAGGGATAGCAGGATGATTTGGATGGGAGTGAAAAATGCCGATAATGTTGAGTGAGCGATCGCGTGCTTCCCTTTGTATTTTTAACATAACTTCGGATGCGATCGCATATTGCCGTCTTTTACTTTCTGGTGTGCGTTCCCCTAAAAACTCAGCCGCCGCTTCTGTATTCCAGGCATTTTCTGTTGGTATGACTTCTACCACAGTTTTGCCCTCACTAGCTAGATAGCCTAAAATTATACCACAACACTCGTCTGGATAAGTGCTTTCGGCATGGGTGCGGATCGCTTGCAAGTGTTCTGGGCTCAGTCGGATCATGTCTGCGTTTGTAATTTTGGTACGCGATCGTGCCTTGATCGCAAATAAAGGGTTTAAGACCCCTACGTCTACACGTAGCCCCCGTTTCAGACGGGGATTTAAGCCCCGACTGAAACTGTCTAAAATGTTTGAATTTTGTTAGCGCTGCCGTATTGCCTGCGGCATGGCTGCGCTTAGAGCGAGTGCGTACTCCTACGGAGAAGCGAGCTACGCTTTTAGCGTCTCGTAGAGAGCGTCATTTTGAATTTTGAATTGTTAAGTATTGGGGCTTGTCTATTAGCTGCTAACAAAATCTTTGTGGGCAGCGACAAGCATCTGAGCCTGCCTTAAAACATGTCCGAATAAATAAATAGGAATCTGCCAAGCTGCAACAGTAACTTCTTTGACTATATCCTGTACACTAATTGCTATTAATTCATGCTCTGGCGGCTCTCCCTCAACTGTACCAGACCAAGTAAAAGCTAATAAGAAATCATCATCTCCAGGCAAGGATGCAATCAAGCATTCTTCTGGTGTTGGCTGGCAAATAATGCCATATTCATTTGCCAGTTCTACTAGTTTTTGAAAGTTGCTTACGTTCGTCATTTGTCCTTTGGATGTGATTGAATTCCAGTTTTAGAAAAAATCATATTCTTATCTCCACAACTCAACTTAGTTGCTCCATAGCAAAAATTAATGATTACGAATTATTAAGGAGTTCTTGGAGTTAAATCAGGCTTAAGTCCAAAATATTATCGCGATCGTCTGGTTGAATCAGCAACAATTGCTACTTTTTTCAAAAAAGCTGAACTACCTACTTTTTCGGTTAACCCTATTTACATATACCTCTCTTCGTTACCTCAATATTGATGCTCTAATCTTAGTCAGACTGACGGAGCGCATTGAGAATTGCGATCGCTTTTGGGGGAACTGCTGTAAACCGAAGCAGAAAAATATGCTCGTCAACATTAGATTGTCGGATCACCTTGGCATAGATATGTTCTTCTTCTCTAGCCACTTCTGCTTCAATCAATAGCTTGAGTTTAAGATTACCCAAGAGTTCTAAAGAATGCGGCGATGTCTGTGACAAGACGCTGATGTCTACGCAGCTGCGCGCCTTTTTCTGAGAGGCTAATCAAGTCCCCCAGAAATCCTGTTCCCACGGCATATTTTCCCTGCAAAATGGTGTATTCTACAGGTACTTCTTGATTGAGAATGAGCATTTTTTCATCATCATCTTGAGGCAAGAATAAATTAAATTTACCGCCAATGCCACGAATTTCACAAATTGTCACAGGATGCTTCATACCCTTGGGTTCTATTTTTATTTGTCCAGCAATTTGGAGGTCAATATTAGCATCTTTCCAGGTATTTTCGGAAATTAAAATCTGTCCTCCCACGGTATAAGACTTCCCAAAAACAGGATTATATTTTGCACCCAACTAAGAAGTATTGGGCATTGGGAATTGGCATGGTTATTTTCCTTGTCTCCCTCACTCCCCCTGCCTTTCAAGGGTAGGTTTTTTAGAATCTCAAAAATAGTTGAGAAAATTCTCAAGTGTTTAACGTGCTTTGGTCGTTTCAGGATTTAAGCATCGGCTGAAATAGTCAAAAAATGACCAAATACAAAATATCTACCCTTGTAAGGCTCCCTCATCTCCCTCTGCCCCTTTTGGTCACAATATGGCAATATATAAAGTTGTAGCTAACCGCCTACGTAGAGGTTTAACGTGGATACCATTGCAATTCCTGCTATAAATCGGCCAGTGGATGCCACGGTAGAAATTCCCGGTTCTAAAAGTCTTACCAATCGGGCGTTGCTTGTCGCAGCTTTGGCACAAGGTGACTCCATTTTAGAAAATGCCTTATTTAGTGAAGACAGCGAGTATTTTGCCAAATGCTTAGAGCAATTGGGCATTCCCATCACTTTGAATCCTCATTTGGCACAGATTCAAGTGGCGGGAAGAGGAGGCGAGATTCCAGCTAAACAGGCAGATTTATTTGTGGGTTTGGCAGGGACAGCAGCACGGTTTATCTCGGCGTTGGTGGCGCTAGGTAACGGTGAATATCGGCTAGATGGTGTTCCCCGGATGCGAGAACGACCGATGGGTGATATGCTAACTGTGCTACAAACGGGTGGAGCAACCGTTAACTTTGAGGGAAACTCCGGGTTTATGCCCTACACCCTCTATAGCCAGGGATTCGCTGGCGGAAATTTTCATTTGAAAGCGAACCAAACAAGTCAGCAACTTTCGGCATTACTGATGATTACACCTTATGCTCAACAAGATACGAGCATTGAGGTTGAAGGGATATTAGTTTCTCAATCTTACGTCAAAATGACCTGTCGTTTGATGGCAGATTTTGGCGTGGAGGTGATTCAAATCGGCGATAATCAATTTCAGATTAAAGCGGGTCAACGTTACCAAGCTCGACATTACACAGTAGAGCCTGATGCATCAAATGCTTCTTACTTTTTCGCCGCCGCCGCCGTCACGGGTGGACGGGTGCGCGTTAAACATTTGACCAAACAATCCTGTCAAGGTGATATTCTGTGGCTGGATGTTTTAGAACAGATGGGTTGCGAAATTAAAGATTCTGATGATTACACTGAAGTGACAGGGCCGAAGCAATTGCAAGGCATCGACATTGATATGAATGATATCTCGGATTTAGTGCAAACATTAGCAGCGATCGCGCCCTTTGCCAGTTCACCGATTACCATTCGGAACGTGGAACATATTCGATATAAGGAAACCGACCGGATTCGAGCTGTGGTGACAGAGTTGCGGCGGCTAGGAGTTAAAGTTGAAGAATTTCCAGATAAACTGAAAATTGAGCCTGGCCCCATTACCCCAACGGCCATTGAAACCTATCACGATCATCGCATGGCAATGGCATTTGCTGTCACTGGCTTGAAGGTTCCAGGAATTGTAATTAAAGATCCTGGCTGTACAGCGAAAACCTTTCCAGACTACTTTACCCGATTCTTCAAAATGTTAAAACAATAAGAGATCGTTAATCTCTTTAGCGATCAGATGAGGTACATCATAGTCCTGACATTCATTGTTTGTCGTCATACCTCATTTAGGCATTACCGGAAAAATTGATGTTTTTTAGCTTACTTTTAGGCAGCGTTAGTTGATTCTTAGAAGTTAATTTGGCGAGCATGACTTGCCCCTGGTGTCAGCTAGGGACTTCCAAGAAATAAATTATCCAAATAAACGAACCACAGAGACACAGAGAACACAGAGAAAGGAGAAATAGAGAGGGTTTTTGGGTCAGTTTTGGGATATTTTTTATTTGGAAGTCCCCTACGCTATATTTACCTCTTGAAGGCTGTGAAACACGGCTTTGTTGGACTTGCCATTCAGATGAAAATCACAAACCAATGCTCACCGAACCTCTAAAATCTGTTGCTATACGAACACCATTACGAAACGCTGAAGTTGCCTGGTTTGACGACCTTTGTGGGGGCGATACACAATATTTAGGTGTACTAGACGAAAAACGCCGGAGCAACTATCAGCACTGCCGAAACATCATGCTGACCGCCGAGCGAATGGGCTTTGGTAATATACTGCTGCCAACCTCATACCTCGTTGGGCAGGAAGTGATTCCGTTTGTCTCTGCTATGGCCCCGCAAACCTTCAGCATCAATATGCTGACGGCTTTGCGGACAGGCGAAATTTTCCCTACCATGCTGGCGCGTCATATCGCTACCCTCGATCATATTCTCAAAGGCCGATTGACTATCAATATTATTAATTCCAATCTGCCTGGTGTAATAGAAAGTCCCGAACTGCGTTACAAACGATGCTCCGAAACTATTGAAATCCTCAAACAAGCCTGGACTAAGGAAAGTATTGATTTTGAAGGTGAAATCTACCAAGTCAAACTTGATACTACAGACCCAGTGAAGCCCTATCAGCAAAATGGCGGACCTCTGCTATATTTTGGTGGCATTTCAGAGGGTTCAAAAGAAGTGTGTGCCAAATATTGCGATGTGTACCTGATGTGGCCGGAACCAGAAGAAAACATTTACGCAACCATGCAGGACATGAGTTTCAGAGCAGCTAAATATGGTCGTCAGATTGACTTTGGTTTCCGTGTTCATGTTATTGTGCGCTCAACGGAAGAAGAAGCCCGCGTCTGGGCACAGAATATTATGTCAAAATTTGATCCCGCTGGCTTCAACCTCAAAGAACGTACACAAGACCACAAATCTTTGGGTGTCTTACGGCAAGATGAGATTCGGGCAAAATCCACATCGGATTACTTGGAGCCTCTGTTGTGGGGTGGTATTGGTCGGGCGCGATCTGGCTGTGGGGCGGCATTGGTTGGTACGCCAGAGCAAATTCTCTGGAAGATGAATCGTTATATGGATATGGGAATCAGGGCGTTCATCTTGTCAGGTTATCCTCTGATTGAAGAGTGCGAACTGTTTGGAAATCACGTTTTGCCACACCTGTCAACGGTCAAATTATCAATGGTTCAGGGACGTACACCTGCATCCGAGCCTGTAACTCCCTTGACCACGGCAGTACTGCGGTAGGTTATACCATCACCCCCTGATACTTGTGGGAATTGCGATCGCTCCCTACTCCCTGCACTTTCCTCTCAGAAAATGATTTGAGCGATCGCTGAACTTGTTGAGAGCAGAGAGAGGCTTTGAATTTTTCCCCCTTCCCGCGACGAGTTGGGGGTTAGGGGGTTAGGTCTGTTTGCATACCTGTACCTCACCAGATTGAAAATGGCTATGGAATTTAGCGGCAATTGTCGCAATATCCGCAACGCCAGTTAGCAGCTTCTTTGTCAAAACCAAAGGCGTTTAACAAAAATTGCCAACGACACTGCTTTGTAGTCAGATATTGATGCATTTGCTTGGCGGCGTGTAATTGCGTCGGTGACTGATTTCCGGCTTTTTGCCCAATAGTGTAATGAAAAGGGTCAAGCCAATTTAACTGACCATTGCTATGGAGTAAAGCTAGCGCCGTAGCACCTTCGGGAAATTGTCGGGTTACTGCATTCACTTCCCCCTGTTTTGGTAATTTTTTTACAAGTTGCTGCGCTATTTGTTGTTGCGATCGCATTTTTTCAAGAAAAAATTGCTGTCTTTGCTTATCCTCTGGATCTAACCACCCCGTAGGTTCACTCACCAATGTCAATGCTTGGGCCGGTTTCCCATCCCTTCCAGCCCGGCCAATTTCTTGGACATATTCAGATAGCAGATGTGGTGCGTGAAAATGAATCACCCAACGCACATCTGGTTTATTTATCCCCATACCAAACGCACAGGTACACACAACAAAGGGGATTTTGCCACTTAACCAGCTTGCTTCTACTGCACGGCGTTCTGTTGCACCTAATCCCGCGTGATAACTAGCCGTAGCATAACCCATCTCTGCTAACCATTCAGCTAAATCTTCGCTATCTCTCCTAGTGCGAACATAAACTAATCCAGATTGTTGCGGTCTATTTTGAATAAAGTTCAATAATTGTTGCTTCCTACCTCTTGGTGTCCAAGCGATGCGAACACTGGGATGCAAGTTAGGGCGGTAGGGATTCAACCGGAAAATCTCTGGTTGCTGTAATTGTAAAACTGTTTGAATGATCTTTTGAGCTAAGGGGTCAGCAGTCGCGGTAAAAGCAGCAATGCTAATTTTTGTTCCCGGTGGTTTTGATTTTAGCAATGCCGGACGCACCGTCCCTAATCTGCGATAAGCTGGGCGAAAAGTATCACCCCACTGCACTAAACAATGGGCTTCATCTAAAATTAAGCCATTAATTTGCAATTGCGGCTGACACAATCTTTCCCACACTGGCGCACTTAGCAAAGTTTCTGGCGATAAATAAAGTAATCTTAGCTCTTGACGTTCTAAAGCTTGCAGAGTTGCACGGCGTTGAGATGAAGGTAATTCACTATGCAAAAGTGCAGCTTTTTGGTGGCTTTCTCGTAGTTCCTGTACTTGATTTTCCATTAGCGCCACCAAGGGCGAAACTACCAAAGTTAATCCTGTTTGTAGCAGTGCGGGAAGTTGAAAACAAATCGACTTCCCGCCACCTGTGGGCATAATAATCAGCGCATCTTTTTGTGCTAATAAACTGCTGATAATTTCTCCCTGTGGTGGACGGAAATCTTCATAACCCCAGATTTGTTTAAAAGCTGTGCGAACTTCTTGCCAAGATTTTGTTGTAGGCTGATTCATAATCAATGGTAGATGCACCCATATCCTTGAATACTGAATATAGCCTCTCTTATCTAGCTAATGGTTCAGTAATTTCATCATCTTAGGTTACAAGACAATAACTGTAAGAATGAATTAGAATTAATTATTATGTATCAATATATCAAACAGATGAACGAGGAATTAAAACATAAGTTTTACATCAGCACTGATAAATCTAAATTAGATATTCAAATGATTCATGATTTTTTACGAACTTCCTATTGGGCTGAAAATATCCCATTAGCCTCTGTGGAAAAGTCAATAAGCAATTCTTTATCTTTTGGACTTTATGAAAATAATCAACAAGTTGGCTTTGCAAGAGTCATTACTGATTATGCAACTTCTGCGTTATTAAAAGATGTTTTTATTCTGGAGCCTTATCGAGGACAGGGTTTAGGAAAATGGTTTGTAGAATATATTTTGGAATATCCAGAATTGCAAGATATTCAAAGGTGGATGTTAGGTACAAAAGATGCTCATGGACTTTATCGCCGTTATGGATTTAAAAATTTGACAGAGCCGGAAAAAATCATGATGCGTTTAAATTCTAATGCTGATCAAGCATAAGTAAAAAGATGTTTTAAAAGTATTAGGCGACTAAAAGTCGCTACTGTGTAAGAATAATCTGGGCGTTTTCCTTCTCGCCACTGTAAACATCATTTCTTACAATAAAGTTTTATGGATATAAGGTAAATCAAAAAATCTAAAAAAGTAAAAAATATTCATAATAAACTTGACTTTTATACCAATAGGACTAGCCCTTTCAAGGTGACTCGAAAAATTTCTTTTTCCTCTCTGTGT
>CAZZZY010000265.1:0-7718 GCA_964658545.1 uncultured Acetobacteraceae bacterium
AGAAAGAACGCTGATTTTGAGGATGTCTAGCGATTTTAAATGGGTGGCTTATTTCCGCCGTGACGTACTAGGCTGATAGTTTTATCCGGCATACAGAGTTTTCGTCTTGTTGATAGAGGCAATTTACTCACAACTTAAATTATGTCAGCATTAGGAATCATAACTTCTTATTATAATGTGAATGATGTTTTTGCTATTTTTCAGATGTGAGCGAATTAGCATCAGTGCTAGATTCAGTAGTTTCACAATTTACGAATGCTAATGAGAGTCTATAACATTGTCAGAATATGAGGCATCGGCTAAGGGGTGGTTTGCAACTGGAAACTGACGCTGAATTTAACAATATTTTTCTTGTTCCTAGTTCTGCGAGCCAGACAACATGAATATACTAGAAACAATCGATACTCCCATTGGGAGCTATGCACCCGATTTTGAACTGCCAGGAATTGACGATCAAGTACACCATCTCAGGCGCTATCTTGAGAAGTTTCAAGCAGTGGGCGTTATTTCCATGTGTAACCACTGTCCTTATGTAAAGTGGTATATAGACAGGTTAAAAAACATTCAAGCCGAATTTGCACCGATTGGCTTCACATTAATTGGGATGAATGGTAGTGATGGTAATCATGAGACTAGGCCAAGCTTTGAAAATATGAAAGCTTTTGCCCAGTATCACGATTTGAACTTTCCTTACCTGTGGGACTCAACGCAAGATGTAACCCGCAGTTTTGGTGCTACAAAAACACCAATGGCCTTTTTAATCGATACTAATGGTATAGTACGCTACAAAGGCAAAATTGACGATCATCCCCAAGATGCATCAGCAGTGGGAGAGGAATATTTAAGAACTGCGATCGCCTCTCTATTTCTGGGTCAGGCAATAGATGTACCACAAACAGAACCAATAGGTACTACATTGATTTGGCGTAATTAGACATAGATAGTCCCCGTAACTGTTATCTTAAATTGGAGGCAATTGCAACTTTTTTGATAAAGCGTAACTTCATGGGAACGAATTACCGACGGGTTTTACTCAAACTGAGCGGTGAAGCCTTAATGGGCAACATGGGCTATGGCATTGATCCAGAAGTGGTCAAAGGAATAGCACAAGAGGTAGCAGAGGTGATAGCCACTGGCGTTCAAATGGCCATCGTTGTTGGCGGTGGCAATATTTTTCGTGGCGTTAAAGCAGCGTCGGCAGGGATGGACAGGGCAACCGCTGACTACATAGGGATGATTGCCACGGTAATGAACGCCATGACGTTGCAAGATTCGCTGGAACACATAGGGGTACAGACGCGGGTGCAAACTGCGATCGCTATGCAAGAATTAGCAGAACCATATATCCGTCGTCGTGCCATCCGTCATCTTGAAAAAGGGCGGGTGGTAATTTTTGGTGCTGGTTCTGGAAATCCCTTCTTTACTACAGATACCACTGCGGCACTAAGAGCAGCAGAAATTGATGCAGAAGTGATTTTTAAAGCCACCAAAGTAGACGGAGTGTATGATGCTGATCCTCAGATTTATCCTAACGCCAAGCGTTACAATAGCCTCACCTACGCGCACGTTTTAGCCAAAGATTTGCGGGTGATGGATAGTACTGCGATCGCCTTGTGTAAAGAAAATAATATCCCAATTCTGGTATTTGACCTAACGGTGCGAGGTAACATCCACCGAGCAGTCTTGGGAGAGTCTATCGGCACCCTTGTGGGAGGTTCTTGTGAAATTAGCTGAAGCTGAGAGTACGATGCAAAAAACCGTTGAGTCAACTCAACGAGCTTTTAACACTATTCGCACTGGTCGCGCCAATGCGAGTCTATTAGATAAGGTATTAGTGGACTATTATGGTTCACCCACGTCCTTGAAATCATTGGCAAACATTAGCACACCTGATGCGACGACGATTTTAATTCAACCCTACGATCGCAGCAGTTTAAATATAGTCGAAAAAGCGATTTCTTTGTCAGATGTCGGTTTAACCCCCAGCAACGACGGTACCGTGATTCGGCTGAATATTCCGCCCTTAACAAGCGATCGCCGTAAAGAACTCGTCAAAATGGCCGCTAAGTATGCTGAAGAAGGTCGCGTTAGCATTCGCAATATCCGTCGAGATGCCATAGATGCCATTCGTAAACAGGAAAAAAATGCCGAAATTCCTGAAGATGAAGCACGGGATCAGCAAGACAAATTGCAAAAACTAACAAACAAGTACACTGCCAGAATCGATGAATTGCTGACAGAAAAAGAAAAAGACATCACTACTGTTTAAGGTAAGTTAGGGAGTTGAATTGTCAGGATGAAGGTAGAGGTTTCAATATTGCGTAGGTTTTGAATATTCGTAGGTTGGGTAACGCATTGCCTCAACCCAACCTACACATTTTTATTTTTTAGGCAAAACCTACACAGTATTGATAGAGGTTTTCCCTACAAATACTTACCAGAAAATAAATATTTAGCTAAGTAAAACTGAATGCTATATAATTTTCCGTAGTAAATCTTAAAATTAGTTAAAGTCTGGTCAGACTGCATCTTGATCAAGAAAAGATATACACAGGAAAATAACTAATTCAAGAACAAAAATTCAGCCTTATGTATGACTGCATCATCGTCGGCGCGGGGCCAGCTGGTGGAACAGCTGCATATCATCTAGCCAAGCAAGGGCGTTCAGTATTAGTGTTAGAAAAAGAATCCCTGCCAAGATATAAACCTTGTGGTGGTGGTGTATCTCCAGCGATCGCTCAATGGTTTGACTTTGATTTTAGCCCAGCAATTTCTGTAAAAGCCGATTCCCTTCGCTTTACCTGGAAATTGGATGACCCTGTGGAAGCAAAAATCGCTACAAAAGAACCAGTCTGGATGGTGCGACGAGATATTTTTGACCATTTTCTAGTACAGCAAGCACAGAAGCAAGGGGCTGAACTACGAGATAATACTGAAGTCACGGGTATTGAGTTGAAAACTGACTATTGGCAAATTAACACAGCTAATGGAGCAGTTAAAGGTCGCTACTTAATTGCGGCTGATGGTGCTAAAGGGCCAATGGCAAAATGGTTAGGCTTCAAAGAGCGTAAACGCCGTTTGGCAGCAGCTTTGGAAGCAGAAGTTTCCGCAACTGTGAAAGACAAATCCACAATTCACATTGAGTTGGGCTTGGTAAAAAATGGCTACATTTGGAACTTCCCGAAAGCAGATGGTTATTCCATTGGTATCGGTACGTTTGGCGATGGCGAACCCCAGGATTTTAAAAAGATTTTAGATGAGTACGCGCGATCATTTAATCTAGATATCAAAACCAGCAAGCAATATGGTCATCCCCTTTGTATTTGGGATGGAAAGCAAAAACTGCACACCCAAAATGCAGTTTTGGCTGGAGAAACCGCTTGTGTGGTTGATCCGATGACAGCAGAAGGCATTCGCCCCTCAATTTTTAGCGGTTTGCTCGCAGCAGTAGCCATTAATGAAGCACTTTCTGGTGACACTAACGCTTTAGAAAAATATACGGAAGCCATTAATGAAGAGTGGGGTAGTGAGATGGCTTGGGCACAAAAATTAGCTGGTGCATTCTATCGCTTTCCTGGCATTGGCTACAAAATTGGAGTTAAACAAGCATCTAGTGTCCAAATCATGGGTAAAATTATGTGTGGAGAACTGCGCTATGGCGACGTTGTTGGTCGCGCTCTCAAGCGTTTAATTCCTGATTTTGGGGGTTAAAAATACCTAGAGAAAAGCCAGATAATTATTCCAGTTCCCAGTATACAAATAATTCCCGCCAAGCCAGCTAGGGGTTTTTTATTCTTACCTGTGAACCAGTCAGAGGTTTTACCTGTGTAAGTAATTAATTCTGCTGTATCTAGGGTTGCGATCGCCCATACCCATCCCGCGTGTAGTCCCCAAGCTAAACCCAAATTGTTGCGATCGGCAAAACGTGCCAACACCAGCACCATTCCCATCAGCCATAATCCAGGCAGTTGGGGGGCGGTTTCGCGTTGCTCCCAAACTAAGTGTAGCAAGGCAAAAATCAAACTAGAAATTGCTGCTGCTATCCAAACTGGATAATCCTGCGCTAATTCAGTGAACAGGAAACCCCGAAAAACTAATTCTTCTATCCCACCAACTAATAACGCTATCAAGAAAATCGGTAGCAAGATGGGTAGTAGTAATTTGAAATTCGTCTTTTCAAAAGAACACCAACCTAATCCGAATTGCCCACTAAATACAATAGCTAGGCTTACCACTCCCAAACCGAAACCTAGTCCTAAAGAACCAAGAGTTGAAAGATTCCCAACAAAGCCATAATCCGAAAAAGATTTATTGGTAAGCCAACTAACTCCCCATAGAATCAGGGGAGCTAATAGGTAAAGTGACACCAATAAAGGCATCTTTTGCTCTGGCTGCAAAGGTTTAGGCGGTTGCCAATTGAGCAATATTGCTGATACTGCTGCTACTGGCAACCAGCAAACTATCCAGCAAACAAAAAATGCCATCACTACAACTAGTGCTGGTGCATTTTGCATAAATACGAGTAGAGCGTTGACCGAAGGCTCAAAGAAAGTTTTAACAATTCAAAATTCAAAATTCAAAACAATTTCAGACGGGGATTTAAACCCCGACTGAAACTGGGGCTACCTGTAGAGGTAGGGGTTTTAAACCCTTTTATTTACGATCAAAAAAAACACGATAGATTTCTTGCTGATTAATCAAGACTATACTAAATTCGGTGAATTCTGCAAGGGATCTAATCGCATTTTTTACCTGAGCTTACTATCAGGCAAGGACAAGTTATCATCACCTGAAACTTATCCCTACCCCCGGCAAATTTACTCATCGTCTTCCAAATCTTCGTCCGATTCGTCAGAGTCTATATCTGGTGAGGTGAGTTTTTTATCACTTTCACCAAGTTGAATCAAGTGAATATGCTTGTATCCCAGCCTAATTTCAAACTCATCTCCAGACTTTAAGCCCATTGCTTTGGTATATGTAGCACCAATCACAATCTGACCATTTTGATGAACACTAACCCGGTATGTCGGTTCACGACCACGACCATCTTTAGGTGCTTCTGGACTGAGAGGAATTCCTCTAGCCGATAGCAAAGCGTCATAAAAATCGGTGAGATTGACACGAACCTGGTTATTCTTAGTAACAGTGTAATAGCCGCACTGTTTAGCTCTTTCTCGGCGTGGTAAAGTGGAAAGTTCTTTTACTTTAGCAAGTAGTGCTTTTCCGGTTAATGGGGCGGTTGCAGTTTCAGTCATTATGCTCAAATTTTCCTTACTCTCTCCAAGCTGATAAACGATGTAGTCTCATGCCAGCATTTGGCTTTTTAGCATTTGCATAGAGCTACTTAGGACTCTAGTGTAACGGGTGAATCATTGCCGATAGGGGACAAAAGCACTTCATATTATGGTTCTCTACAACCAATTAGAGGTCATAGTTGCCATAGAAATTAATTTTGCTGAGTTCACGGCACTTTTAACCATTATTCGCCATCAGAAATGAAATTATTTTCTCTTTTGGCGCTACTGTAGCGGTGTAACTTTCAGCCACCTTTACAAACGGGGTTGGCTCTACTCCAAATAAGTCGTAGACCCAATAAATTGCAGGTTTTTCACTTTCAGTGCTTGCCCTTCTAGCTAATGAGCAGGTAGAGTTTTCTCTACTCATCCTCTCAAGCTTAGGACAGCATAGTATTTCAATAGAGTCCTATGGGCTTATGCCCTTTTGTCCTGCCAGTAGAGACGCGAATTTTCTTGTCTCTACATTACGAATTAACAAAGCAGTAGTAGCCGCGCTGATACGGCTATTGATTCTGGTTTTGTGACTTCGTAATTTTATATTAAATACTAGCATGGACTAATAATAGCAAAATAGTTGTTTAATTTTGAATTAAAGTTGCTGGTAAATTTTTATTTAAATTTCTGGACTTAAGGAAGGAAAAAGCCGTGAGGATTTTCCTAACCCTTGATTGCATGATAAAAATTTATCTAATTTAGACAAGCAGTTTTGACCAATGAGTTAAATCCAAGATTTTCTAGATTGAGAAGAGGCAAAAATATCAAAGTCTCGCCTATCCGGGATTTCCAGATGCGCGAGACTTTTATTTGAAAGTGGTGAGGATTTTTCCTCGGTTTATTACCGTAAGCTCAAAAGCGGTCAGGAGATTTTGTTCGTCTGTCTATGGGAAGAATAAATCTCTTAATATCCGCCTAGCGCTTAATTGCCACTACTATATATTGAACATCAGCTTTTACGCTTCTATATAATTAAAAATTTACGTCAAGCGGTAGCGAAGGCAGAATTTTCTAGCTAGGACTGCTTGACTCTAGTTGACATGAAGATGTGTTGCTAACCTGAAATGCATTGAATTTGGATACGATCGCTAGGTCAAAGATGAACCTGAGTCCCTTTCTCAGCAAAGCCCCTTTCCTTTGCATTCCCAAACAGGTAAATTTAATGTCAAGCTACGATTACATTTTTGGCGTTTTATCTCAGAATTTGACACAAATCTTGGCTACAGCACTGCTAAAAGTAAAATTTTAATGGTTATCCTTAAACTAGAATCAGTTGCCCTTTAATCGTCAGCCTACTAACACCAGGCTTTGAAATAAGGGCAGAAAAAGTATAGCTCACTTTTTGCAACTACCTGCCTTGACTCATGATTGTTGAGGCTGCTAAAGCAATTTTCAAATTTTGGTTAGTAGTCATGGAAGTTATTTTTAAGGTCATTCGACAGCAACAAAATTCCTCCCCTGTTGTGCAAACCTACCTCATAGAGGCTGAACCAGGTAATACAATCTTGGATTGCCTTAATCATATTAAGTGGGAGCAAGATGGAACGTTGGCATTTCGCAAAAATTGCCGTAATACCATTTGTGGTAGCTGTGCTGTGCGAATTAATGGGCGTTCGGCTTTAGCTTGCAAGGAAAATGTTGGCAGTGAACTTGCTAGATTACAACAAATACCATCATCCCAAACTATAGTAAATACCATTGGCGAAATCACGATCGCCCCTCTCGGCAATATGCCCGTGATTAAAGATTTGGTTGTAGATATGAGTAGTTTCTGGAATAATCTAGAAGCAGTTGCTCCTTATGTGAGTACGGCAGCACGACAAGTTCCAGAAAGAGAGTTTTTGCAAACACCACAAGAGCGATCGCGCCTTGATCAAACTGGTAACTGTATTATGTGCGGTGCTTGTTACTCAGAATGCAACGCCCGTGAAGTTAATCCAGACTTTGTTGGCCCCCATGCCCTTGCCAAAGCTTACCGGATGGTAGCAGACTCCCGCGATAGCGATACCAAAAATCGCTTAGAAAACTACAACGAAGGTACTAAAGGCGTATGGGGTTGCACCCGTTGTTTATACTGCGATTCAGTTTGTCCAATGGAAGTTGCCCCATTAGAACAAATCACCAAAGTTAAACAAGAAATTCTCACCCAGAAACAAGCTAGTGATAGTCGCTCAATTCGTCACCGAAAAGTATTGGTAGATTTAGTTAAAGAAGGTGGTTGGATTGATGAACGTCGATTTGGTTTACAAGTAGTCGGTAATTATTTTCAGGATTTAAAAGGATTACTCAGTCTTGCACCCCTCGGTTTGCGGATGATCATCCGGGGCAAATTCCCCCTATCCTTTGAACCTTCAGAGGGTACGGAACAAGTGCGATCGCTCATTGAATCTGTGCAACAAGAATTAGGGAGTAGGGAGTAGGGAGTAG
>CAZZZY010000266.1:0-7708 GCA_964658545.1 uncultured Acetobacteraceae bacterium
ACTGGTGCGTTACGCCAAAGGCTAATGCACCCTACGTATATTTCAGAAATCAAATATGAGTCCTATATAATGTACCTCATGTGATTAGGAACGCCTAGATAGTAGTCTGTCAAGAAATAATTGACGAATCAATTTTCTGTATAAACGGCGATTTATCGCGTCTCTCCAACCGTCAAAATGGGTTTGACAGACCAATAGTTATTGATCAGTATGCTTGATTTACCTGAGCCGCAAGTTCTCCGAGGTTCATCTGCTCGTAATGTTCAAAGGGTTGGTGAATCCAAGGGTTGTCAGCCAAGTGATCGACATAATAATCTGGTTTTAGAACTGAACAGGCTTTATACCAAAGTACGGCAGTGCGAATTTCCTCAATGGGAAAATCACTATTTTCCTTGAGCCAAGGTATAGTCTGTTGCAGTGTAATCCCAGAATCTACTAAGTCATCCACTAGGAGAATGCGCGAACCTAATTTTTCGGCGGTCATTGTCAAGTGGCGGGAGAAAATTAAATTACTTCTTTCTTGCTTACCAAGACCACCATAAGATGAGGCTGCTAAAATTGCCAGTGGTTGCTGGTATATCCGGGAGAGAATATCTCCGACTCGTAGTCCTCCTCTAGCAAGACAGATAATCTGGTTAAATTCCCAACCGGATTGATAAATCTGGATAGCCAGTTGTTCAATTTTTTGGTGATAATCTGACCAACAAATATAAAGGTCTGGCATAAAAGTATAAGGGGAGTGGTGGATAACTATAACGCTTCTCAAATGGAAGCAATACACATTGACCTCTCTCCAACCCAACAAGGCTTGGGGCTGCTCTTGTTAGGTCTGTATTTCGTGAATTGAGAACCGCTATAGTATTGAAGGCGATCGCAAACTTTTTATTTTAGTATGAACACAAGTTATTATGAACGATTCTGCTGCTGATGGCGATGCTCAACGAGATCCTCTCAGTGAAAAACTCGATTTTAAAACCAAACTGGCTTATGGTGCAGGGGATTTAGGGCCAGCAATTACTGCAAATATCTCCGTCTTTTATCTGCTGTTTTTCTTTACCAATGTCGCTGGTATCCCTGCGGGTTTAGCTGGCAGTATTTTGATGATTGGCAAAATCTGGGATGGCATAAACGATCCCCTTGTCGGGTTACTGACTGATAAAACGAAATCTCTTCGTTGGGGCCGTCGTCTTCCTTGGATGTTTTATGGAGCAATCCCCTTTGGAATTTTCTTTTTCTTGCAGTGGATTGTACCGCAATTTAGTGCAAATCAGAGTCATAATATTTGGCCGCTGTTCTGCTACTACGTAGTGATTGGGGTGATATCTCAGTCTTTTTACACAATTGTGAATTTGCCTTATACGGCAATGACTCCAGAACTAACTCAAGATTACGACGAACGTACCAGCCTTAACAGCTTTCGATTTACATTTTCCATTGGTGGCAGCATTCTGTCGTTGATTTTAACGCAAATTATTTTTTCGCAGATTGCCGATCGTCAACAACGATATGTCGTTTTAGCAGCAGTTTGTACAGTAATTTCGATTTTGGCATTATATTGGTGTGTTTTTGGAGTCCGCGATCGCATTCTGGCTTTTGAGGCCAAACGCATCGAAGCCGAGGAACCTGTATCTCTCTCCTTCCTTGAACAGCTAAAAATTGTCTTTAGCAACCGACCTTTTCTATTTGTTATTGGTATATATCTTTTTTCTTGGCTAGGTGTGCAAATTACAGCCAGCATTATTCCCTATTTTGTAATCGATTGTATGGGTCTCAAAGAATCAGATGTGCCCACATTAATGATTGCAGTGCAAGGAACTGCCCTGCTGATGCTATTTGTCTGGGGGGCGCTGAGTAAAAAAATCGGGAAAAAACTTGTTTATTTTCTGGGAATGAGTTTATGGATCATAGCTGGCGCGGGACTATTTTTCTTACAACCTGGTCAAATAGTTTTGATGTATGTGATGGCTGTGATGGCTGGTGTTGGTGTATCCACAGCTTATCTAATTCCCTGGTCGATGATTCCAGATGTGATTGAATTAGATGAACTCCAAACTGGACAACGTAGAGAAGGTATTTTTTATGGCTTCATGATTTTGCTACAAAAATTTGGTTTAGCTTTCGGGTTATTTTTGGTGGGAAATGCTTTGCAAGTAGCTGGTTTCAAAGAATCTGTAGCCGGAAGTCTACCACCTATCCAACCAGAATCGGCACTGTTTGCTATTCGCATTGCTGTTGGGCCGATACCTACAGTTTGTTTGATTTGTGGCTTAGTTTTAACATATTTTTACCCAATTACCCGCGAGATGCACGCAGAAATCATGCTGAAACTCAAAGAACGGCAAGAAAAGAAGGGGAATTAAGGAAGTGGGGAAGGATTTTTTAGTGCGATCGCAATTGGGTAAATTCAACCAGTGTCGCGTAAAAAAAGTGAATAGCATTGAACCCAAAGCATCACCCTGTAGTTGCAATCCGGTTCGGATAAGCTCTTGGAGGATGAGGGGGATTTTGCTCCCTTATCTCCCTTAGAGGATCTTTGAAAAGTTTTGGGCGAATATAATTCGCTACTACACTAACCTGAGTGGATTAGCTACGGCTGAGGCATTAGTACAAACTACAGGTATTAGTATCCAAGGCTTTTTAGCGAAACCCTTCACCACCGATCAATTATTGAACTCTGTTCAAAAAATATTCCGATGAACTACCCCAGGCTATAGAGCCGTGGGGAATTACGCGATTCGGTTAAAATCAATTTGCTGGACTACTTAGCTAAATTAAAATTCTGGAGTTTTGTGACTCTGTGCTTACTCAGTTACCAACTATCAACGTCCTGAAACAGCCCACTAGCTCTGCTTGGGTTGAACAAGCGATCGCCAACCTAGACATCATCTTACTCGACCACTCCCACTGTGAACGCAAAGCAGCAGGGGTAGCTTTGAACATGATGTTTCGCTACCCTTCTAATAGTAAAATGGTTCGGGAACTAACTGCGATCGCCCGCGAAGAACTAGAACACTTTGAGCTAGTCAACCAATGGTTAGAACGCCGGAATATTCCCCTAGCTCCTTTACCGCCGCCTCCCTACGGCGCGGGTTTAAAAGCTACAGTCCGCCCCAAAGAACCTGAGCGATTTCTAGATTCCTTACTAGTTACGGGTTTAATTGAAGCCCGCTCTCACGAACGTCTGGGACTATTAGCTGCTCATTGCCCAGAGCCAGAGCTAGCAAAATTCTATCGGGGGTTAATGGCATCCGAAGCGCGTCACTACGGCATATACTGGGTATTAGCTGCTACTTACTTCGACAAAGAACTTGTCATGCAACGGCTTGATGAATTAGCAATTGTCGAAAGTGAGTTGCTGGCGACTTTACACCCAGAACCTAGAATTCACAGTTAGTAGACTAAGGCAACAGATATGAAGCTTCAGCTAACACACATGAGACTGCTTGTCTCCAACTACAAAGATTCTTTTCTGTTTTACCGGGATCTGCTGAAATTTGATGTCGATTGGGGCGATGAAGATAGCGGATATGCTGAGTTTAATACCGGATATCTCAAGCTGGGCTTGTTCAAAAAAGAATTAATGGCTGAAGTAGTCCCAAGGATTGAACAGCCTTCGTATGTTGTCAATCGAGATAAAATCGTCTTGATTTTCGCAGTCGATAACGTGGATGAGGTCTATGAGCAAGTAAAAGCTCAGAATGCGATCATTGTGACTCAACCACAAGATCGCCCAGACTGGGGAATCCGCACGGCTCATTTTCGCGATCCCGATGGCAATCTCATCGAAATTTACAACAATCTGGGAATTGTTCAGTTAACTGAACCTTAGAGATTTCCAAGAAATAAAATTATTCACCCCACTCTCCAAAACTGGCACAATTCACCGAAACAGTGCTGAAAATGAGTTCTGAGTAGTGGGTGATGTACATAGAGGGGCCTTAAGCCCCGGCACAGCTAACGGCACTACTGAAGCCTTGAGAGTACTGTCTGAAATTAACTCTGCAAGAATTGCTATTTGCTGGCTAAATTGGGATATAGAACCAGAAAGTTTTCTGTGTAAACTTGACCAGCAAATGGTAATGAAAAACTATTATCAAGATTTTTTAATTCGTGATTGGGTAGAAAGCGATCGCACAAGAGCCGCCGAGGTTATCAGTTATGTATTATCAGAATACGGTCTGGGCTGGGAACCCAACGGCGCTGATCGAGATGTGTTGCAAGTAGAGGAATCTTATTTAGCCACTGGGGGAGAGTTTTGGGTAATTGAACACCAAAGTCAGTTAGTAGGTACTGGGGCATACTGCCCTACACATCGTGGTGAAAAAGCTGTAGCAATCCGCAAAATGTATCTTCTGCCCAGCATCAGGGGTTTAGGATTAGGGAAATATTTGTTACAACAGCTAGAAGCAGCGATCGCAGAGCGTGGTTTTCAGCAGATTTGGATTGAAACCGCCAGCGTTTTGGTGGAAGCAGTCAAGTTGTATGAAAGCAACGGCTACACTCCAGCAACAGGAGTAGAAACAACACGCTGCGATCGCGTGTATGTGAAGTCACTGGTCAAAAAAGAGGAAAGGGGGCAGGGAGCTTTCTAGCAGGGCGGGAGAACCCCTTAACAAATAAATGAAATGTATGGGCTTGAAACCTTGTTGGCAGGGGAATTACAGAATCTTTCTCCCCTACCTCTTTGGTCAATGGCCATTAGTCATTAGCTAAGGACAAATGACGAAGGACAATTCTAAATGCACACTTGGATTAAAAATCTCACAGGCTTACTCAATCTTTTTCTCCAATCCCATTGCCCTCTATGTCAACGCGCAACCCCGCAAGAATTTTGTCATAACTGCACCAGACAACTGCAAAAATGTCAACGCAAAGACCAGATTTCTCTGTGGCAAGAACCAATACCAGTGTTTGGCTGGGGGGAGTATGGTGGTCCGCTGAAACGAGCGATCGCAGCGATGAAATACGAAAATCAACCCCAAATAGCTCGTCCTTTGGGTCAATGGTTAGGAGAAGCATGGTTGTTAAATTCACCGAAGCAAGATAGCCAGCCTGTGGTAGTTCCTATCCCAATGCACCCTAGCAAGCAAAAGCAACGTAAATACAATCAAGCCGCACTAATCGCACAAAGTTTCTGCGAAATAACTGGATTAAAATTGCAACTAAACGGTTTAGCCAGAATCCGAGAAACTGAAGCGCAATTTGGTTTATCGGTATCTAAACGAGAAAAAAACTTGGCTCAAGCTTTTGCTATTGGACAAGAATTTCGTCATCATCCCCCAAATGTTCCAGTGCTGTTAGTGGACGACATTTATACTACTGGTGCTACTGCCAGGTCTGCTGTGCAAACACTTCGTCAGTATGGAATCGTAGTCTTAGGATTAGTAGCAGTAGCCACTGCTGTCAAAGATGGTTGAAGGAGACAGTTTTCCTTCTGCCTCCTGCCTTCTTAATATAGCGGTTCTCAATTGCATGGAATACAGACCTAACAAGAACAGCCCCAACCCTTGTAGTGTTGGGGAGCAAGATTCAAAGCCTCTCTCCTGAAAGGAGAGAGGTGGGAGTGTATTTTCCATTCGAGAAGCGCTATAAACCCAGAGTTAATGGGCGACCTTTGATAGATAAGTGCATAAATTGACCGAATTACCCTATTTTTGTGGAAAAAATTGCTTGAAATGTATGAATAAAGTTTTTGCGGCGGGTTTAAAACAACTCATCATCATTCCTGCCACATTGCTGGCAATAGGCATAAGTACAAGTGCAGCTTTTGCTCAAAATAAATTGTATAGTCCAATTCCTTTATCTAACAGTACTGAAATTACTGATACCCTCTCAGATAAAGACATTCCCACAGGTCAAGGTGGGTTTGCTCGTGATTACACAGTGAAGTTACAAAAGGGCGATAATTTAGCAGTTGACCTGTCATCTGAAAATTTTGACACCATCATCACAGTGCTGGCACCTGATGGTTCGACTCTGGCAGAAAATGATGATGGTCCTGATGGTACTAGCAATTCTCTACTATTTACCCGCATCGTAGAGACAGGGAATTATGTGCTTCGTGTCCGGTCTTTTGGGGAAACTGGGGTTGGGACTTTTAAACTCAAGGTGACAAGGCTGCAACCGATTAAATGAAGTGGGCATGGGGCATGGGGAATTGTTATTCTTCTCCTACCCCTCCGCCCTCCTGCTTCTTCCCCTCAAGCTCCTTCAATGGCGGCAACAATACCAAAGACTAAAAACAGGCATCCGCCAATAAAGGTGAGTTGACGCTCAGAAATGCGTCCGGCAATCATTTTGCCGCCGATAACTGCGATCGCAGCACAAATTGCGTGTCCTAAAATTGCACCTATGGTTACTCCGATTGGATTATTACCTGCGGCTAGGGCAATGGTGGCAATTTGGGTGCGATCGCCCCACTCTGCCATAAATGTCAATATAAAGGCTTCTATGACAATTGCTAAGGAAGTCTTTTTTTTTGGTAACTCCAAATCTGCTTTTTTCACCGCAGCTTCGGCTTCTTCTACAACTTCTGGATCAGAACCAGCTGAAGACATCTTACTAGCGTCATATAACAGCTTGATACCAAAGGCAACAAATAAGGCTATTTCGGCGTAATGAATATAAATTTTTGGCAACAAAGATACCACTTGCCCAAATAGCACCGAAATGATTGTCATTGCGGCTAAAGCAGCTGTCACTCCCGTAAATACCAGCCTCCGTGGGTGGTGCATTGCCAAAATCACGGCGATAAAGAATGTTTTATCGCCTAATTCTGAAACTGTAATTAATAATAAAGCTGCGGTAAAAGCTGTTAACACTCTCTCAAGCTCCTGAAGAATCGTTTACCGATGTGAAGCTTGATGAGAACCAAAAGACCTCACCAAGTTTACACTTTTCGGTGTGAACTTAGTGAAGGTCTCGCTTTCAAATATTGATTACTTGCCATCTGAACCAGGGCTTTATCGCCCAGTATGTTGATTCAGATGTACTGGCTTTGATTTTTGTGCCAGCAGCTACTCCCCTTCAATGCAATCTTAATCTTACATCTTTTCTGGGTAAAAATCAAGAGTAGGCAATGGAGATGTATAACTTGAGAGTGAAGCAGCACATACAGTCCAATTCAGTTCCTAGTGAGGTAAAAACTCATCATCTGTGACTTCTGGTAGCTGGTATGGACAGTTCAGAGGAAAGGATTCCACTGACAAACCAGTTTCAGCTTTTGCTTGCTTAACTGCTTGTGCATAACACTCAGCAAAAATGTTCTCAAGATAGGATTTAAGACTAGGCGAATCATCTAAAGCTTCTTTAACACGTCTACGATGTTCAATAATGCTTCCTTCCCAACTACCGCTTCTTCTTCCGGGCTGAAATTGCCATTTGAGCAAATGCACCAGAATTACAATCAGATTACTCTTGAGACTCCGGCGCTCACTTCTTCCCATATCGGCAATTTCGTCGATGAGGTTCTCCCACTCCACGTTCGCGTAGTCCTGACTTTGCAATTTTTCCACAGTCGTTTCTATCCATTGCAAGTAGTCCGTGTCATATAGCGTTTGGGAATGCGCTTTTAGGGAAGACATGGCAGTTTCTATAGGAAATGGTTAGATAATTTCTCGTATATCTTTAACAATTAACATTAGTGCGTTAACAAAGTGTAATACCATTTAACGAAATTATTGATACAAATCATTTTTCTTGCTCCCCC
>CAZZZY010000267.1:0-7706 GCA_964658545.1 uncultured Acetobacteraceae bacterium
GCATTAAGCCTTACGTCTTTCTTGCCAATCGACATAGAAAAAGAGAATTGCAAGCATTATATAGCCAATAGCCCAAGGCGCACCAGTTCCCCAGCCGAAATTCACAACTGTATCTGCAACAGTCCAACGATAACTGTGCATCAACCCAACCCAGGAAATTACAGCAGCGCTCACAGACCAATAGGCAGCTTGGCGAAACTGACGCTCAATAATGTAAACTGTGATCCCAGCTAAAATCATAGCGGAGAAAATAAACCCCTGCTCAAGAGCAAAAGCCCCATCAATATATGTATCGCTCAACTTAAATTGCTCAACCAAGGTTGGTGTAAAAGGTTTTTCCGGCGTACCCAAACCTGCTGCACGCAGTGCATTTTTAGCAATTAAAGCACCCCAGCCAGCAATCCCCGGTAATAGACCAACCACCACAGCAGGTGCATGGTGCGACGGGGTGGCTGTAAAGCTTTGAGCCACAATCACAATCCCAATCCACAACACAATTGCCATCCCAGCTTCAATCGGGACAAAGTAAGCCAGCATTGCCACAGTTCCACTTAGACAAAGCAAGCCCATGATTATGCCATTGAGTATAGAGTAACCAACTCTTGCTCCCAAAGCTTTCCAGCCTGGATGACCAATATAAATAGTAGTCGGAAAACAGGAACCACAGATAGCAGCAACCAATGTACCAATACCATTTACCCTCAAACAGGGAGCCGTCGGATAACTATCACCCGCAGCTGATGCACTTTCTAAATTCTGGAGACTACCCACAAGATTAAATAATCCCATTGGTAGAATGATGCTGAAATATTCCACCAAAACTGAACGACTGTTCCACAATTTTAAGAGCCACAAAGAAGGGAAATAAAGCCCAATTGGTTGCAGAGTAGAGCTAAACTTGGCATTATCCCAACTCACCAAACCTGTTCCCCAGGCAAGAGCAATTCCCAACAGAACTGCCAACAAACCACCAGGGATGCCAAATCGCACTCGCCCAAAATAAGTCAGCAGAATTACACCAAGAGGCACCAAACCGACTACGGGATTTGCAAAAGTCCGAAATAGAAAACCAATGGCAATAAAAGTGATTGCAATACCGCCCAAAGTGGAAAGCAATGCTGCACGGGGCGCGAGGCGACGAAGTGCCTCTCCTCCCCAAGCCCCAACAAATTCTATTAAACCGGAACCAAAGCAAGCCACCAGTCCTGCTTGCCAAGCTAATTCCGCAGCTTGTTCACTAGATGCACCTCCAGAAATTGCTGCCAATCTTACAGGTAGCATCACCAGAAAAATATACGCAAAAAGGCTGACGGTGTTAATCCCATAGGGCAAAGCAGTAATATCGTCCCTCTGCTCAAGTTTCCCTTGCTCTTTGGCTAGCCTTGCGTAATAGAAGTTGCCAACAATCAAACTGATTGCAACTCCTGGCAAAATGCGCCCATAAACTAACGACGCAGGAAAGCCAAGCAATACTTGGCACAAATTTACAATCAATAAAATTTGAATAAAATTATCAAGCGCCAGTCCAAATAAACCATCGATGTCTCTGCGAACGAACCAACGGGGTACTCTGATTGTAGTGATTTCCATTGTTTTACTTTCGCTTTGCAAATTTTCTGGCAATGGTCTTGCCGCTTTCAGAATACCAGCAATGGTATTACAGGTGGACGAAGTTTAGATAGTTTTTTGTTAACTCACATCAGCAACACATAAGATTATTTCTCATGATTTTTTCCAAGTAAATTTAGGTAAATTGTTGCCCGAAAATGCGAGAATAATCGCAAATTCGTGTTATGACCATGAAATTTATTGGCATTGATTTAGGCTGGAAATCGCAACCAAGTGGATTATGCTCTTTAGAATGGATAAATGGCCAACTGCAACTACTCAATCTAGACCGCAAAGAAGCCATTGCAGACATCCTCACCTGGATTGATCGTAGCGTCCAACCAGACGAACCAGCCATCATCGCCGTAGATGCACCCACCCTCATACCCAACGCTACCGGGAGTCGCCTCCCCGATCAACTCAGCCACAAATACTTTGGCAAATATCATGCAGGATGCTACCCAGCTAACCAAAACCTACCCTTCGCCGATCGCACCATCAACTTCGGTTTAGAATTAGAATTACGCGGTTTTGCCCACGCCCCCACCATTGAACCGCAAAAACTCAGCAGATATCAAATAGAAGTCTTCCCCCACCCAGCAATCGTTAACCTATTCAACTTAGAACGCATCCTCAAATACAAAAAAGGACGACTCAGCGATCGCCGCCTAGAACTAATCAAACTCCAAAATTATCTTCTCAATATCCTCCCCTCTCTTTCCCCCTCTCTGCGTCCTCTGCGCCTCTGCGGTTCCTTTCCTCTTGAAATCCCCACCACAGGCGCAGCCCTCAAAGCAACCGAAGACCAACTAGATAGCCTAGTTTGCGCTTACATTGGTGCATACTGGTGGTATTGGGGAGAAGAACGTAATTTAGTTCTAGGCGATCGCACCACAGGCTACATTGTCATCCCTCAAAGAATTTAAGCCTAAAATAAGCCTCGCTTATTGGGATGGAAAACAAGGAAAAATCTGTTATAAGGAAAGGAACAGGTTTTAGCGTTAAGACTGCTACAGTTTACGAGTATTTAGCTAAAATCAGGTATATCTTTGTAATCTCGGAAGATTTAACTCAAGGAGTTTTTATGCAAGGAGTTAGTTCTAATTTGAGTTTAAAACAACTTTATGAAATTGACGAGCATCTCTGGTTAGAGGAAACAATCAAAGTCTTAAAAGCTAACCATTTAGAGGAATTAGATTTAGAAAATTTAATTGAGGAGCTAGAAAATTTGGGTCGTAGAGACAAAGCCAAAGTTGCTAGTTTATTAGAACAAATTATTAGACATCTTTTGTTGCTGCAATACTGGACAGAAGAATATCAATATAATTCTGGACATTGGAAAGCAGAAATTAGAGGTTTTAGGAATCAATTAAAACGTCAGTTAACAACAAATTTATATCAATTTTTAGAAAAAGAATTAGCATCAATTTATGATGATGCTTTAGGATATGTAATTGATAAAACTGAAGGCAAACTCGATAACTTACCTCAATATTCTATTTATACCTTAGAAGAGCTACTAGATATTAATTACCTACCTGATGAAAATTTGTAAAATAAAAGACGTTGCTAAACTTAATAATCAGCAACGCCTAATTTTAAGTATTCAATAACTACTCAGCACTATGATTCTGCCCAAGCAATCAACCTTGGTTCATAAGCATTAGCCAGATTTTGATTTTTCGGCAATACACGCAAAGACAAGCCTTGCAAACCAGAAGCAGTATAGGTGATATGACCCGTGTAAATACTCAAGTGCTGTCCATCCTCACCTTGGTAATCCATCACCACTGTTACAGCGTTGACAATCTCACCATTGGCATCGATCGCACCTTGATATAACTCCACCTGCACATCATTATTGGTCAAAGTTGCCAAGTCAACCTTGGCTTTGACAGCAACGGTTTGGTTAACCTCAATGTCTGAAGCTGCTGATACATCAACATCTTTGATTCTGATATTGAACCAGTGTTCGCCCAGTTTTTCTTTCCAAGCGGCTAGTTCTTTCGCTGGCGCATAGTTATCAACAGTCAGGGTATGATGGCGATCGCTAGCCGGGAAATAAGCTCTCCCAGCATATTCTCCCACCATCCGCGCTGTATTAAAGAAGGGACAATTCAACCGAATTGCATCCTTCATTTTGGCAACCCACGGACGGGGTAAGCCATCACTATCCCGATGTTCATAAAATAACGGTACAACTTCCTTCTCTAACAACTCGTAGAGAGCATTTGCTTCTACTTCATCTTGGTAGTTGGGATCGTCATAATTCTCTCCATGTCCAATTGCCCAGCCGGTGCGGACGTAATCAGCTTCATCCCACCAACCATCTAGTACACTTAAATTCAGCAATCCATTCATTGCTGCTTTCATGCCACTGGTACCAGAGGCTTCCCGTGGACGACGCGGTGTGTTTAACCAGATATCGCAACCCGCAACCATCAATCGGGCTATGTGAATGTCGTAATTGGGAACAAACACTACCTGTTTTTCTAAATGTTGTTCGCGGATAAAGTGATTGATATCGCGGATCAGTTCTTTACCAGGAATATCCTTGGGATGTGCCTTACCAGCAATCACGAATTGCACTTTCCGGTCTTTGTTACCCAGTAAAAGCCGCTTAATGCGGTCTAAATCACGCATCCAGAGGGTGGCGCGTTTGTAGGTGGCAAACCGCCGGGCAAAGCCAATGGTGAAAGCGTAAGGATCTAAAACTTCTTGGGCTTGGACAATTTCAGAAGCGGAAGCACCGCGATCGTGCAAATGCTTCACCAAATGCTCCCGCACATACAAAACCATATCTAAGCGGCAGCGTTCGTGATTGCGCCACAATTCTTCATCGGGTATGGCTTCCATGCGATCCCACAATGGGCTATCTGGTGGTGCTGATGACCAGTTTGGCCCAAGGTAGCGATTATACAATTCTTGAGTCGATTTCGCAACACAACTCCGAGCATGGACACCGTTGGTAATTGCGGCGATCGGCACTTCCTCTACTGGTACTTTCTGCCACAATCCCTGGAACATTTGCCGTGACACCACACCATGCAGTTGTGCTACACCGTTAGAAAATGTTGCCATCTTCAGCGCCAGCACCGCCATACTGAAAGGCTCAGATAAATCACCTGTATTCTCGCGCCCCAGTCCTAAAAATTGCTCTTTGGGCAACCCAAATATCTCTGCATAGTACCCCAGGTAGTACAAAATTTTGTCGGGAGCGAACAAGTCAATTCCCGCTGGTACTGGTGTATGGGTAGTAAAGATGTTACTGGAAGCCACCACCTGTTTTGCTTGGGCATAAGTCAGCCCCTCTTCCTGAATCAGCAAGCGGATGCGTTCTAGGGCAGAGAAGGCAGCGTGGCCTTCATTCATGTGGTAGGCGGTGACTTTCAGCCCCAAGGCTTTGAGCATTTGCACACCACCGATCCCCAACATGATTTCTTGGTGGATACGCATATCGATGTCGCCACCGTACAGCTGATCTGTGATGTCGTGGTCGTAAGTGTTGTTGGGTTCAATGTTGGTGTCCAGCAGATACAGGGGAACCGTTCCTACTTGTACACGCCAAACTCTGGCATACACCTTGCGTCCGGGATAATCTACCGCAATCCGCAGTTCTGAACCATCGGCGTTGCGCTCTAGATGCAAGGGCATATTATAGAAATCATTGAGCAGATAGCGTTCTTGTTGCCAGCCATCGGCATTGAGATACTGGGCAAAGTAGCCTTGCTGATACAGCAAACCTACACCCACAAGCGGTAGCCCCAAGTCACTAGCAGATTTAAGGTGATCCCCCGCCAGAACTCCCAAGCCCCCAGAATAGACGGGCAAACAATCGACAAGTCCAAATTCCGCCGAAAAATAGGCGTAGCATTCTTTTGGTTGATCTTCCCGTTGTTTTTGATACCAAGTGCGCTCTTGCAAATAATCATCTAACTGACGGTCAGCTCGATCCATTTGCGCTAGAAAGCCTTCATCTTCGACAACTTCCAAAAGCCGCGATTGAGAGATAGTACCCAGCATTAACACTGGGTTGTGATGGCTAGACTCCCACAAGTCAGAGTCTAAACGACGAAATAAATCTTTACTTTCAACGTTCCAATCCCAGTGCAAGTTATATGCAAGCCGCCGTAGTGGTTCGAGTCGCGGCGGTAGTGAAGGGGATACATTAAATGTGCGAATTGGCTGCATAGGTTGGCAAAACTCCAAGTTTAGTTATGGTTATTGTTTACTGTCTTTACCAATGTTGCCAATTTTTTATACTGACTGTAAGTTTGTGAAAAAGCGATGACTTTGTTAAGCATTGAGAATTCTTTTTAACATCGTTGCTAAAGTTGACACCAATGTGTTTCTAATTCTATGCGTTACTCTGAGCCATGTACTTGGTATATTAAAATTTAATCATTGAGTGGCATATATCACTTAAAAAAACCTAGTTTTGCATAAATAATTTATATTTATTTTAGTATTGCTTCCGGGGATCAATTTTATGGTCTTGGCTAAGGTTGAAATTTCCCCTATAACTGTTTCCAGGAAAGTTAAATTTTTAATTATTTTTTAATAAAATTGCGCTGACAAAGAAGCAGCCATGATTTTAAGGTTAAGCTTTGATTAAGGTGATGCGATACCGAATAGCCCGGACTTCGACTACTCTACGAGACGCTGTTCGCGTTCGCTCATACCAATTCACGAAAATCCTAATACAGATAGGTTTCTCGTAGGGGCATGGCATTGACCATACGTGTCAACTTAACGCCAAACCCATAGCCCGACTAGGAATGAATTCCCAGTCTCATAGCAAAAGTAATCTTTAGATGACTAAAAATTCTCACAAATCCCTAGTACACCACGGCGGAAATACACATACCATTTTTAAGCCTTGCACTCCGCCGAATTTTTGTAGGTTTTAATGGTCTGCTTACTTCCGCCAAGCGGTACTAGTCTACTTCAGTAGACTTTAGCTAAAAGCCAGAGAATTCATTCCAAGGTGGGTATGAAAGCCAGCAAATAAGCCATCTGTGGCAAAAGTAGACACCAATGGGCATTGACATACCCCTACCAATGTATTTGTATCATTATTAAAGTGAAATGGTATCAGTACAAGTCGCTCTGTTACCGTCGTAGACATCGCCTAAAATTGAATCGTGTAAAAACAATACCAAGCAGTTAACTCAGAAAGGCGATCGCTAACTACTTGGTATAATTTTTGATACTAAATCAGGAAAATAACTTATTAGTGTATTATATCATGTCCGCTTAATTAGTTATGATTCCCACATCTGTGCAAAAACCGGAAAACCCTCTTTCCCCCAGCAAGAACTGCGGTCTTGATGATAAGTCCTTAAACGAACATGATATTATTCTACGCCCCTAGTGAAGGCTGATCTTTGGTATTTTTTGTCATTGACAAAGCTACAGCTGCTGCATAAGCAATCTCCGCTGCCATTTGATAAGCAAGTTTGATACTCGATGAAGCGTCCTTGGCTTTAGGAGAGAGAGAAGCTTTTTTTCGGCGCGACTCAAGTTTTACATCACCTACTGCAATAGCTCGCTGTAAAATTATCCAGGCATCTAGGTCTTCTGAGTCATAATTACTTTGAAGTTGCGATCGCAGTTGATCTTCGGCTACAACACTCAAATAGCCGGTAGTTAGAGCTTCTTGGACAATTTCTTTCATTAAAGCCATAATTTGAACCAAGTGTGTGAGTTAAAACCGATACCTCAATGTGGGGAATTTGATGTTATTTTGTGAACTTCTCCTAGAAAATAAGCTACGTTTTAGCTTTCCTTTAATAGAATTAAATTTATAATGAGTAGTGCCAAGAACGCATCACCCGCTTGGCTCACCCGAATGGGTGATTTACAAATTTTTAGATATAAATAATCAGGAAGAGGAAAATTTTGAGCCTTTCGGCTTTTTAACGAAGATAGTGTCACAATCAATATAGTAGATATCATTCTGAGTTTAACGCCCAATTATAAAATTACTTGGATAAGCAACGGTAGAAATATAGACAAAAATAGCAATTAACCGCCTAGAGCATTTTTAACGAACTTTGGGGGTTTAAGTAAAGAGCTTCTATCAAGCAGCGCGTTTT
>CAZZZY010000268.1:0-7692 GCA_964658545.1 uncultured Acetobacteraceae bacterium
ATTCCCAGTCTCATAGCAAAAGTAATCTAAAGATTACTAAAAATTCTTACAAATCCCTAGTCTACTTCAGTAGCCTTTAGCTAAAAGCTAGAGAATTCATTCCAAGGCGGGTATGAAAGCCAGACAGCTTAAGCCATCTGTGGCTTAAGCTGTCTGGCTATTCGCCATTGCTATCCCTGCTAAATACCCAGTTGTCCAAGCACTTTGGAAGTTAAACCCACCGGTGACACCATCAATATCTAAGATTTCTCCGGCAAAATAAAGACCAGGAACTAACCTACTTTCCATCGTCTTGAAGTTGACTTCTTTGAGGTTAACACCGCCACAGGTAACAAATTCTTCTTTAAAAGCTCCTTTACCTTTAATTAAGTATTGTCCCTGAGTAAGTTCTTGCACCAGTTGATTTAAGGTTTTATTAGATATTTCTGCCCAACGGTCATCTGTGGTAATGCCTGCACGGGCAATGATATATTGCCAGAGACGATGGGGTAGGTCTACGCCACGATGCAATGCGATCGCTTTCTTTCCCCATTCATCCTTAACTGCTAAAACTTTTTCTCGCACTTGTTCTGGTTGCAAATGGGGCAGCCAATTAATCAATAATGTGGCTTGATAACGGCTTTCGTGCAGAACTCTCGCACCCCAAGCAGAAAGCTTCAAAACAGCCGGGCCACTCAAACCCCAGTGAGTAATTAGCAATGGTCCAGTTTGTTGTAATTGGGATTTTGGGCCCGATGATAACCGCAATTGGGCAGAATTAACGCTAACTCCAGCTAATTCCCTCAACTTTTGATCGACAATGTTGAAGGTAAATAACGAGGGTACTGGCGGTTCAATTTGATGACCTAACTCTTGGACAATTTTATAACCTACAATACTGCTGCCGGTAGCAAAAAGTAGGCGATCGCATTTAATCGTCTCTCCCGACTTGAGAAGAAGATCAAACCCTCCATCTGCTGCCGTTCGTTTCACCGAAGTTACAGGTGTACCAATACGGAGTTTGACCCCAGATGTCGCCACCGCTTTAATTAGACATTCCACAATGGTTTCTGAACTATTGGTGACAGGAAACATCCGGCCATCAGCTTCAGTTTTTAGATAGACTCCACCAGTAGCAAACCAAGCTACTGTATCTTGAGGACCAAAGCGAGTTAAAGCACCCCGCAAAGCTTTTGCACCTCTGGGGTAATTTTGTACTAACTCCTCTGCGTCAAAGCAAGCGTGAGTGACGTTGCAGCGTCCACCACCAGAAATTAGCACTTTCGCCAGTGGTTGACGACTGGCTTCGAGTAAAGTAACCTGGGCATCAGGATTGGCTTTAGCACAAGCGATCGCGCCAAAAAAACCCGCAGCCCCACCCCCAATAACTACAATTCGTAACGGTAGCAAGTTCTAAAATTTCTCAATAGCACGTACTTTACTAGGCTAGTACAACAAGGCAAAAGTAAAAAGGCAAGTAAGGCGCGGACCTTTGGAGGAAATTTTCCAGACGATCACAAATCAGATTACAAACGCCACCAAGTCCTTTGGGCGTAACTGATCATCCCCACTGCGATCGCCCCTATTAGGAGTAGCAAAATAATTCCACCTGGAATAAAAGTGAGAATACCAAAGCCTCTCAGTACCCAGACAGCTACGCTCATGCCAAGAAGCATACCAAAAATCTGGATTAATCTACGATTTAAAGAAGATTGACTCACCTAATTTTCCTCTCAACTCAAAAGAAATTACACTTAATATTGACCATCAGATATGAAGTTATGATGAAGTTGCAGTTTCATCAGAAATAACACGTAAAAATCAAGAAATGCTATCCATACTTTAGGGTAGGACGCTTGATCTGAAACAGTCTTTGTGCCATTCTAGCTGTTAAGAACTTAGTTTTTCATTGATCAATACTGCTATTATCAAGCCTATTTAAGTATTGATTGTGTTAATTGTGATAAGAACTACAGTTTTGACAGTAAAGTAACTGAAATAATTACCAAAAAATCACTGTTTCCGGAAAGGATAGGGATTACATTGGAACTAAAATTTAATGGGTTGGATCTAAATCAAGTTTTATGACTTGTAGTTTCAACTCTATTTAGGTGGGTGAGTTGAGGAGTAACTAAAATATTATGTCTGCGTCTTATATCTCAGACTCAATTATTGAAGGTTCAGATATGGCTTGGAGTCAAGACAAGCAAAAGTTGCTGGTACAGGGTGAAATTTTGGTAGAAACGCGATCGCACAAAACCTGCGGTGGTGCGGTGACAGCTTGGATGTATTTGCCGATGGTGCGATCGCAAGTTTGGCAGCAATTAACTGATTATCCCCGGTGGGTGCAATATTTTCCTGATATCACTAAAAGCGAGATATCACATAAAGGTGAAGTCAAACGTTTGTATCAAGCAGCACAAAAAGCCTTTTTCTTTTTCACCGCTCAAGTGGAAATTTACCTCAATGTTGTAGAAGTGCTGGGGCAACAAATCCAATTTCGTATGGAACAAGGGACTTTTGAGGATTTTAAGGCCAATTTAGAACTCCAAGATTGCGGTAATGGCACAATACTTGCTTATACTGTGCAAGCCACACCTCTGATTCCAATTCCATCAATTTTCATTCAACAGGCAATGAACTTTGAGTTGCCTGCAAATATGCGTAAAATGCGACAAGTGATTTGTAAGAGTCAGTAAGAGCAATTTAAAAAGTAAAAAGTAAAAAGATAATCCCCATAAATAAATTTAGGCGATGCACTGAGCTTGCCGTTGTGGACTTGAAACCATTTCTATTTTTCTTTATGAGTGCCTTTTAACTTTTTACTTTTGCCTTGTTCGGTCACTGGCAAAAGCTATTTTGTAATTTTGGTTTGACTTTTTGCAGCTACCAGATTCAATATTTTAGGGTAACTTAACGCAAAGACGCTTCCTATAAAGGAAAGCGTCTTTATATTTGGCTCATATAGGACTCATATTTGATTTTTGAAATATACGTAGGGTGCGTTATGCCTCTGGCTAACGCACCATCCGAAGGCTTTGGTGCCGTACTCTCGGCGATAACACACCCTACACATACTACACATACTTAGATTTTTTCATAAATCAAATCGGATTCCTATAGCAGCGCAGACAATAGCGAAGTGTACGGACTTTTTTTTAACAGGACTCGGAAGCCTAGACCATACCGCTTGCGGTTGGTGTAGGAGTGTCACATTCAAAGGTTATACAATTTAACGAAATTATTGATACAAATCATTTTTCTTGCTCCCCCTGCCTCCCCTGCTTGCCATCTGTATCAATCTTGAGGTGAAACGGTATTAGACCCTGACCCCAAGCGCGCTACTTGACAGTTGCTCTTGACTTAAAACCCCAAAAGTTGTTAAAAACCGATCAGTTTATGTTGTGAGAGTGTCTCGCTTTGCCAGATATTGGTACATCTGCCAACGGGCATCTACCTCAGCTTGGGCTTGTTCTAACAAGTGCTTGGCAACGTCAGGTTTGCTCTTGGTGAGTATTTTGAAACGATTTTCTTGATACATCGAATATTCTACCGATTGCGTAGGCGATCGCATATCCAATTGCAATGGATTTTTACCCTGTTTGAGCAACTCTGGATTATGCCGATACAGCAACCAACGACCTGATTCTACCAAAGTTTTCTGATGATTCATCCCTGTGGTCATGTTAATGCCGTGGGCGATGCAATGGCTGTAAGCAATAATCAGTGATGGCCCATCATAAGCCTCTGCTTCCAAAAATGCTTTGAGGGTATGTTCATCCTTAGCACCAAGAGCTACACTCGCTACGTAGACATTTCCGTAGGTCATAGCAATTAGACCCAAGTCTTTCTTCGGTGCAGGTTTGCCACTGGCGGCATATTTAGCAACTGCTGCTCGTGGCGTAGCTTTAGAAGATTGACCACCTGTATTAGAATACACTTCTGTATCCATTACTAGGATGTTCACATTTCGACCACTAGCAATTACATGATCGATACCGCCAAAATCAATATCATAAGCCCAACCGTCACCGCCAACAATCCAGACGCTTTTTCTCACCAAATAGTCTGCAAGGGATTTGAGATTGTGGATTTGAGATTTGAGATTGGGGTCGAGAGTTAAGATTTCATCTAACCTCTGCTGCAACAGTTCTATCCTCTGGCGCTGTTCCCAAATGTCAGCCTCAGATTTTTGTTCAGAATTGAGGATGGAGTGGACAAGGTTTTCATCTATTTCACTCCCCAATTGTTGCAACAATTCCGCCGCAAACTCAGCTTGTTTGTCGAGGGAGAGGCGGAAGCCAAAACCAAATTCGGCGTTATCTTCAAATAGATTATTAGACCAGGCTGGGCCGCGTCCTTGGGCGTTTGTTGTCCAAGGAGTCGTGGGGAGATTTCCACCATAAATTGAGGAACAACCTGTGGCATTGGCGATGACGGAGCGATCGCCAAACAATTGTGTTAATAATTTCAAATAAGGTGTTTCACCACAACCTGCACAAGCACCAGAGAACTCAAATAAAGGTTCTTGCAGTTGTTGTTGGCGAATCTGATTTAATTTTAGCGATCGCCTGTCAGGATTAGGTAAATTCAAGAAGAAATCCCAGTTTTTCCGCTCTTGCTCTTGTAAAGGCCACTGCTGCGCCATGTTAATAGCTTTCCGCAATGGCTCAGATTTATTTTTAGCAGGGCAAATATCTACACAAATGGCGCATCCTGTGCAGTCTTCTGGGGCAACTTGAATGGTAAATTTTTGATTGGCAAAGTCTTTATCTTTTGCACCAGTTGACTTAAAGGTTCCTGGTGCATTGACTAACTCATCCACTTGATAAGCTTTAGCGCGGATGGCACTGTGGGGACAAACCATGACGCACTTACCACATTGAACGCAGACATCCGGCTCCCATACAGGTATCTCCTGAGCAACGTTACGTTTTTCCCACTTGGCAGTACCTACGGGAAAGGTGCCATCAACTGGTAGTGTGCTAACAGGTAAATCATCACCTTCCCACACCATGATTTTACTCAGAACTTCCCGCACAAACTCGGGAGCGGAGTCTGGCAATTTTGGATTTTGGATTTTAGATTGTTGATTGTTGATTGTCTGTGGAACATCTACTTTATGCAAGTTGTCTAAGGTGTTGTCTACAGCTTGCAAGTTCATGCGGACAACTTCTGCGCCTTTTTTACCATAAGTCTTGTCAATCGCTTGTTTGATTTTAGCGATCGCTTCTTCTTGCGGCAAGACTCCGGCTAAAGCAAAGAAGCATACCTGCATAATGGTGTTAATTCTGCCCCCCATGCCACTTTCACGGGCAACCTGGCTAGCATTAATCACATATAACTTCAAATGCTGATCGATAATTTGCTGCTGCACCTTGAGCGGTAGATTTTCCCAGACGCTATCTGCATCATAAGGACTATTAAGCAGCAAAGTTGCCCCAGGAATAGCAGCCTTCAAAATATCTATACGTTCTAGAAATCCCCAATGATGACAACCAATAAAGTTGGCTTGGTCAATCAAGTAGGTAGAGCGAATTGGCTCTTTGCCAAAACGTAGGTGAGAGACGGTCATCGAGCCAGATTTCTTGGAATCGTAGACAAAGTAGCCTTGGGCGTAATTGTTGGTTTCTTCACCAATAATCTTGATGGAATTTTTGTTAGCCCCAACCGTACCATCAGCGCCTAACCCATAAAACATTGCCCGGACGACGTTATCCGATTCTGTGGAGAAATTAGGGTCAAAGCTTAGAGAAGTGTAAGTAACATCGTCATTAATACCGATAGTAAAATGATTTTTCGGTTTAGCTTGGGCAAGGTGATCAAAAATGCCCTTCACCATAGCCGGAGTAAATTCTTTGGAAGAAAGACCATAGCGACCACCCACAATTTTAGGCAGAGGGGTAGGGGGCGGGGGGCAGGGGCGAAGATCCTCCCCTGCTTCCTCTCCCCACGCCTCATGAATAGCAGCCACAACATCTAAATACAAAGGTTCACCAGCGCTACCGGCTTCTTTGGTGCGGTCGAGAACTGCGATCGCTTTTACACTGGTGGGTAATGCTGCAACAAACCTTTGGACATCAAAGGGGCGATAAAGTCGGACTTTCACTACACCAAGTTTTTCCCCACGGGCGTTAAGGTAATCTACTGTTTCATGGACGGTTTCGCAGCCTGAACCCATGAGAACGATAACGCGTTCGGCATCGTTGACACCATAATATTCATAGATTTGGTAATGCCTCCCCGTGCGTTCTCCAAATTGATCCATGATCCGCTGGACAATTTCTGGACAGGCGTTGTAGTAAGGATTAGCGCCTTCACGACCTTGGAAGTAAACATCGGGATTTTGGGCTGTACCCCGTAATACTGGACGATCTGGGGTGAGCGCCCGACTGCGGTGGGCGAGTATTAGATGATCGTGGATGAGCGATCGCAAATCGCTATCTGACAGCAGTTTGACTTTCTGCACTTCATGGGAAGTACGGAAGCCGTCAAAGAAGTGCATAAAAGACACCCGCGCCTCTAGGGTAGCAGCATGGGCGATGAGAGCAAAGTCTTGACTTTCCTGCACCGAAGCGGAACACAGTAGCGCCAAACCAGTAGCACGAGCTGCCATCACGTCGCTATGATCGCCAAAAATGGATAAAGCATGGGTAGCCAGAGAACGGGCGGCAACGTGAACCACAGCACTAGTAAGTTCACCAGCAATTTTGTAGAAGTTGGGTATCATTAACAACAACCCCTGAGATGCCGTGAAAGTGGTACTCAGAGAACCTGTTTGTAATGCCCCATGCACAGCACCAGCCGCTCCTCCTTCGCTTTGCATCTGCACGACGCTGGGCACAGTCCCCCAGAGGTTGGGACGACCCTCTGCTGACCAAGCATCTGCCCATTCACCCATTGCTGAAGAGGGGGTGATAGGATAAATGGCAATCACTTCATTTAATTTGTAAGCAACACGGGCGACAGCCTCATTCCCGTCAATGGTTGCAAAGGGTTTGTTCATAATATAATTTTTGTCCCCGCCTCTAAACTGCATGATCAGAATACGTACATAGAAGAATTAAAAATAGCCAGAGCAAAATAGGCGTGTATTATGCGCTTTGAAGTTAACTTTAAATCAATACTGTATATATGAATATCTCATCCAAAATAGCGGATCTATTAATATGTCTTAATCATGTACTCAATAGACAAAGTATTGATTAGGTAAGGATTTGAGGTAATTTATTCTTTTTTGTGGGGTATAGGTTCGGGAATCTTGTTGTTCATTAAATCCATTTAGGAATGAGAACAAAATACGGATGTTATTTCATCTGCGATCATTACTTTCTTACAACCTTTTTTGGCTACTCCAGTTGTAGTTACTACTCTCAACGGTTGGGGGGAAGATAATCCAATTGTTGTTAAGGATACAGACTTCAACAAATTCCAAGTTACTATATGGGGTCTGGAAGCTAAACAACAATCTGGATAAACTTCTGCACAACTGGAAGTTAGGAAAGAAAAATCGTCTTTTAATTTTATAGCGATCGGCGAAGGTCGTTAAGTTAAGGATATTCCAAAACCTAAATCATCTAGTAGTTGTAGGTTGACACTCCCCGCTCTAAAGAGACGGGGATTCTTAATCAAACAATTGCAAACACAATTGCTCAAATAATATAGGAATCCGGTTTGATTTCTAAAAAAAATTAAGTATTTGTAGGGTGCGTT
>CAZZZY010000269.1:0-7682 GCA_964658545.1 uncultured Acetobacteraceae bacterium
TAACGCACCACTTGAAGTTTTTGGTGTCCTGACCCCTTTCCTATTAAGCAATGAGGCTTAAATCGGTCAGAGGTCGCGTTATTTTTAACCGCCTTATATCTTGGCCACTGAATTCAGTGGGAGGCTTACGGCGAAATAGCTAAATTTGGGAGAATTTTTCCTCTTGAGTAGAAAGAGAGCGAATTAATTCTCGAATCACATCGGTTGCTGGTCTCCCTGTAGTTGAACAGTATTGTTCAAGTTTCTGTGCCTCGCTTGATGTGAGATTGATTGTAAGTCGTTTAGCAGCCCATTTTTTATTCATGTAGTAGACAGACAAGCTTTATTTTTAAACTACTTCTCTAATATCAATCATTTAAGATGCTACTACAATGGTATAAGTAATGACATTTAATTCAAGTAATCATGAAGCAGCTAATGATATTTTTCTAAATATATAGTGAAGAGATAAGGTATATTCTCAAATATGAAGTTTTGCTACTTTGAGAGCAGTGTTATAAATATAATGTAAAAAATATTTAACTAAGTAAACATAAAATCAAGTATTATTACTAGCTGTGCTTCCTCCTATCTCCTGAAATAGAGTTGCGATTGGGGTGCGGAATTATCTGCAAAAGAATGCAGAAGTAAAGAAAAGCGATCGCCACTGCAATCATAGTTAACAGGTTTCTGTGTAAGGGATTTCCAAGAAATAAATTATCCAAATAAACGAACCACTCCAGACACAGAGAACACAGAGAAAGGAGAAATAGAGAGGATGTTTGAAAAGTTTTGGACGAATATAATTTGATACATACTGGCATTGTCCACCTCCGTGGACTAACGAAAAAGCAAGCGTCACTGGCATCACCACAGAGAACAGCCTGAGAAAAATGGTATAAACTACGAAAAGGCGATCGCATTGCGCTAGTTGCGTAAGTCTTGAATGCTTCTGAGCAATTCTTGGTAATATCCTTTTCCTAAATGGTCAGTTCCACATATCTGCGAGGTACAGATGACTACTACTGTAAATGTTTCCCCAACGAATTCATTGAGTGTTGCTGACCATACTTTATTTGTTTGCAAAACTTGTGCTAGCGTTTGGCAAGAGGGAAAACGCTTAGATGAAAGTGGTGGTCAAAAACTTCTACACCAACTTCAGCAGCTCGCACAAGATTGGGACTTACGAGACAAATTCCCAATCCAAGAAGTTGAATGCATGAGTGCTTGTAATCGTTCCTGTGTAGTAGCCTTTACTGCCAAGGGCAAATTAACATATTTATTTGGTGATTTAGCCGTTGATGGGAGTGCATCTGCGGTACTAAAATGTGCTAGTCAATATTATGTCAAAGCAGATGGCTTACTGCCTTGGTCAGAGCGTCCAGAAGCCTTGAAAAAGGGCATTTTGGCAAAGATTCCACCTTTATCTCACTGATGCGCCTTTTGATTCTGGGTGGGACGATAGATGCCGCAGAACTAGCTACCAGAGTGGCCCCTATCCAAGGGTTAGAAGCAATCACGTCTCTAGCCGGTCGTACCCGTGAACCATCAGTTCCGTTGGGCGATCTACGGATTGGAGGCTTTGGTGGTGTGGCTGGATTGGCTAGCTATCTGCGAGTAATGCAAATCGACTTATTAATTGATGCAACCCATCCTTTTGCTAGTCAGATTTCTTTCAATGCGGCAGATGCTGCAACCGAAGTCGGAGTACCCCGTCTGATGTTAATACGCCCGCCTTGGAAAAAAGAAAGTGGTGATAGCTGGATTGAAGTTGACAGTGTTGAAAGTGCCGCCGCATCTTTGCAAAACCAAGCACAGCGAGTATTTTTGACAATTGGGAGGCAAGAACTTGCGGCCTTTGCTCGCCTTGATAGAATTTGGTTTCTGATGCGGATGATTGACCCTCCTACTGATGATGCTTTAGTGCCCACGGGAAGAATATTGTGCGATCGCGGGCCCTTTACCCTCAATGATGAAAGGCAAATCTTGATTCATAACAATATCGATACCATAGTGAGTAAAAATAGCGGTGGCGATGCAACAAAGCCAAAGATTATTGCAGCGCGAGAATTGGGTGTGAAGGTTGTGATGGTAAATCGTCCAGGTATACCGTCAGGGGAGCAGGTTAATGATGTTGATGGTGCTTTAGCATGGCTATTTGAAAAGTTACATGACTAGCAAAAGCTACCGTTCATACTTCTCTTTGGCTCCTCACCGAACAAGGCAAGATGATGAAATATTCTTGGATGTAGATTCACCGCTTCACTTGACTAACTGCGCGGCGGAATTGAAAAATTGACGACACAACCCCCTAGTAAGCAAAATTGTTGTCAGTAAATTAGCGAAAGCCACCATGAACATAATCAAAATTTCGTATGATACAGCATCCAGAGGTTTTACGCCAGCTAGTAACTGTCCCGTGGTAATTCCTGGTATTGCGACCATTCCTATAAGTATCATTTGATTGAGAGTCGGAATTAATGCCGCTTTGATAGCGTCTTTGCGGTACTGGCTAACTGCTTGCTGGGGCGTTGCACCTAAACTCAAGTGGGTTTCTATTTCGAGATGGCTGGAATTAATGGTGCTGACAAGACGATCGCCTGCGATCGCCGCTGCATTGGTAGCATTACCCAAGACTATCCCTGCTAGGGGAATTATATACTGTGCTTCATACCATTTTTCTGGTTGAATGATCAAGAAGTTGGTGTAAAACACTGTCAGAGCGGTACTAATTAAAATTGCACCCCACACCAAAGGCAACAGATGAGGAATTTTTTGGCTGATGCGATTTCGTGCGACAATCGCCGTAATTGTCAGCATTATTGCTAATAGCGCCAAAACTGCCCAAGCATTGTCTAAAGCCAAGATGAAATCTAAAATGTATCCCAATACAAGAAGTTGTAAGATGGTTCTCCCAGTAGCAAGGGCTAGGTTCAACTCTAATCCTAATTTTTCCCAGGCAGATAAACCAATGGCGATCGCCATCAAGCCCACAGCGATCGCTAAATCCACAAAATCCAGCTTGATCAGATCCTGCATGGGTTCTCTATCTCCTAGTATTTTCTTCTCAAAGCAGCCCACACACCTGGAACTTTGATCCGATGTGTTGGATCTTGGTTGATATATATCACCTTTATCAATTCAAAATTCAAAATGGTACAACCTTAACATGGCAAACACCTAGTATGCTTACTATCTGTAAATTAAATGTGCGGTAGTCTACCGGGCCACAACTTAAGTAAAAACCCTAATAGATGCGTATCTTGGACAATAGTCTTTTAGTTGCTCCTTTTGATTAACAATTCAATCGGCAAAAATTGACTCTCGAAGTGCATCCTTTGTATCTCCCGATAAAATGAGAACTCATGATCCAAAGTGTAAATCCCATCCCTGCCTTTGATATTAAGCAGCAATACACCACCATCGAAGCAGAAGTAAGTGCAGCCGTCTTAGAGGTTCTGGCTTCTGGGCGCTATATTGGCGGTCCCTTAGTCGAAGGCTTTGAGCAACAGTTTGCTGCTTATAATACTGTTACTGAATGTGTGGCTTGTAATTCTGGTACTGATGCGCTCTACTTAGCGTTACGAGTCTTAGAAATTGGTGCAGGCGATGAAGTGATTACAACGCCTTTCACCTTTATTGCTACATCTGAAGTAATTAGCGCCGTCGGTGCAAAGCCTGTTTTCGTTGATATTGACGCTACTACATTTAATTTGGATGTGGAGCAAGTAGCGGCGGCGATTACACCCAAAACTAAAGCGATTATCCCGGTTCACCTATTTGGACAACCTGTGGATATGATATCATTGATGGCGATCGCTCAGTCTCACAATTTGTCAATAATTGAAGATTGTGCCCAGTCTACAGGTGCAAGGTGGGCTGATGAAAAAGTAGGAAGTATTGGAAATATTGGTTGCTTTAGTTTCTACCCTACCAAAAATCTTGGTGGTTGCGGCGATGGCGGAGCAATAACGACTAACGATCCTGCGATCGCCACTAAACTGCGAATCCTCCGGGATCATGGTAGTAAAATTCGATATTTACACGAGGAAATCGGTGTGAATAGCCGCTTGGATGCTCTCCAAGCAGCTATCTTACAGATTAAGCTGCGTTATTTAGATATTTGGAATGGTCGCCGCCGAGATATCGCCAACTATTACTATCAGTTCCTTAGTCAAGTTCCGGGAATTGTCCCACCCCAGGAATTACCTGGGGGTATTGGGGTATGGAATCAATACACTGTTCGCATATCAGGCGAAGGGCGAAATGGTTCTAGCGCCAAATATCGAGATTGGGTGCGTAGTCAATTGCAAGAGCAAGGCGTAAGTTCAATGATTTACTACCCCCACCCTTTACATTTGCAGCCAGTTTATCAAAATCTCGGTTATCAAATTGGGGACTTACCAATAGCAGAGCAAGCTTGCCATGAAGTCATATCTTTGCCCATGTTCCCTGAATTGACACAACACCAGCAAGATCAGGTGATTTATGCGCTGAAAGATTGTTTGGGATGAGGGGAGTCGGGAGTGGGGGGAGATGAGGGAGAAAAGCACGACAAGAAGTAAATTTTTAGCATTACTTCTTCACCCTCCTGTGCCCCTGTGTTCCCTCATCACCAACTAAGCGATCGCGCGGCTGCTAGCTGTTGTTAAGGCTTCTACTAAGCCACGCACAGCCGCAATCATTGCTATTTCGCTATTGAGTTGGTTGATGGCGGAACCAACACCAACACCAGCAGCACCAGCAGCGATCGCTAATGGAGCGGTAACGTTAGAAATACCTGAAGCACATAATACTGGCACTGACACCACACGGGATATTTCAAAAGCTGCTGCCAAGGTGGGAGCAGCTTTTTCAATTAATCCTAAAGTTCCAGGGTGAACTGGGTTACTGCTAGTACCGCCTTCGGTTTGGATAATATCTGCTCCAGCTTTCACCAGTTCTTCTGCTAGCTGTACCTGTTGATCTAGTTCCAAAATGTGGGGAACGGTGACAGATAGGGTAATTTCCGGGAGGAGAGCGCGGGTTTGCTTAGTCAAGGCTAGCACTTCCAGGGCCTCGAAGCGACGACCTTGAGCATAGAAGGAATCGAAATTCCCAATTTCAATTAAATCAGCACCAGCTGCCACGGCTTGCACAAATTTCTCTGGTTCTACTGCTGATACACAAATTGGTAATTTTGTCAAACTTTTAGCTAACTTTACCAAAGCTGGATCGGCAGCAATATCAACAAAAGTAGCACCGCCAAATTCAGCAGCTTTGACAGTAGCAGCGACGCTAGCAGCGTCGAAATTATTCAAGCCGCTAATTACTTTCAGAACGCGGCGGTTATTAAATGCACGTTGGAGTGTAGGATGCATCGTCATGGTTAGGCTTTTGAAGCTATGAAAATTATAAATTAGGTATATTCTACCGTTACTCAGTTGGTAGAGAGCCTAAATTACTCCGGTAATTGCCAAATTTTGATAGTTTTATCCTGACCACCACTAACTAAAGTTTTGCCATCAGCACTGAAAGCGATCGCATTGTCTATTAAATGCAGTACAGCACTACAATGAAATATAAAGTTCAGTCTATGTAAAATAATTAAGTTCTGTTAAGTTATTCTTTTCAGGAGGAAGACATGACGGCAAACTTTGACGAGAAAGAAATACTTCAACTCTGGGATAATAGAGCTAGAGACTGGGATATTCAAGTTGGCGACGATGGCGACAGTAATCGAATTTTGAACTCAGATCCAGTATTATGGAGTTTCACTGGAAATGTTGCGGGATTGTCTGTCCTCGATGCTGGCTGTGGCACAGGATATCTGGCACGCCAGCTTTGCCTTAAAGGAGCTAGTGTAACTGGTATAGATTTTTCACCTCAGATGATAGAAATTGCCCAATTCAGAGCAAGCCAAAATAATCTAGATATAGATTTTCATTTGGATTCATGCACTGAACTTAAGTCACTTTCAGATGAGCAATTTGATATTATCATCTCGAATTATGTTCTCATGGATTTGCTCGATCTCGAAGGAGCAATCAGGGCATTTAATCGTGTTCTTAAGCCTAGTGGTATTGCAATCCTTGTGTTCTCACATCCTTGCTTTCCTCAAGGCAACTCGACAACTGTAAATGACGATGGGACGGTTTGTTATGGTTGGGATTCTTCTTATTTTGAAAGGAGGCAACACAACGACGAACCTTGGAATCATTTTACAACACCATTTATCTGGTTTCACCGCCCTCTTTCCGATTACTGGAAAGTCTTCAAGTCGGCAGGATTTTCTGTGGACGAATTTGAAGAGCCAAGAATTACTCCAGAGCGATATCATCTTGCAGAAAATGACCGAAAGCTCTTCAATTCCAAAACACGTCCCTATTCGGTAGTTTTTAAACTCCTGAAGGTTAAAGAATTACATAGCAACCCATAACTTCTAGTTCCATTCATCTACATCTGTAGGATCTTTTACCACTATCCTAGTCAAACTCTAAAGGCCACAAATCTGCAATTGGTACTTCCCATCCTGGGAGCAGTTCGGGAACTGTTAAAATATCGCTATCACGAAGGATTATTGCTTCTTGTCCAAGGTTGTAAACTTCAACAATTCGCTCATCTGGATTGAGCAAAATGCCTACTTTAGTTCCCAAACTCAGAAATTCTTGAATTTTGGCTCTCAGATCCTCTAAATTATCACTAGGACATTTAACCTCTACAGTCAAATCGGGAGCCAATTGAGCAAAAGATTTGGGACTGCGACGCAAGCGTTCGGCTAAAACAAATGAAGCGTCCGGTGCGCGTAAATCTGAATTTGGTAAGCTGAAACCAGCGCTAGAAGCTGCTGTTCGTCCCAGTTTGCGCGGTCTAACCCAGTTACGTAACTGGGCTACCATTTCGGCTGCGACTTCATCTGATTCGTATCCTGATGGACTCATGACAATAATATTCCCCTTAACTAGTTCCATACGATAGTCAGGGTGCTGTTGCTGCATTTTTTCAAAGTCTTCAAGCGTTAGGGACATAAAACCTCTAATTATCACACGCCTTGTATCTATATTATGGAGACAACAGACCTCTTTAGGAGCGATCGCCCCATGAATTTCCCAGTCATCGCCAAACCTGTCACTCCAAAGACTTCCTATGTTCTGCTGTATAACGTCAGTTGGGATCAACTAGAAAAGCTGGATGTAGACCTAGAAGGTACTGGTGCGCGACTAACTTATTTAGATGGAATTTTAGAAATTATGTCTCCACTTTCCGATGACCATGAAGATGCTAAAAGTACCACAAGTCTTCTATTGGAGGCATACCTGAGAGAAAAGAAAATTCGTTTCTACGTTAGAGGAAGCGCTACACTCGGCCAACGCAAAGATGGTACGCGACGAGAACCAGATGAATCTTATAACTTGGGGACTAAAAAACCGATTCCAGATTTGATTATTGAAATTATTGTCACCAGTGGCGGAATTAATAAGTTGGATATATACAAGCGTCTGCAAGTTCCAGAAGTCTGGTTTTGGGAAGATGGGCTACTTTCGGTTTATTGTTTACGAGATGAGGAATATGAAAAAGCGTCCCAAAGTTCTTTTTTACCAGACTTAGATATAGAGTTGCTGGCGCGGTATTCACGTATGGCTGATCAATATGATGCAGTCAATGAGTTTAGCCAGGTGATTCGAGAACATGGTTAACAATTCACGCATTCAAAATTCACGCAT
>CAZZZY010000270.1:0-7644 GCA_964658545.1 uncultured Acetobacteraceae bacterium
TGCTAAGTATGCTTCGGGTTATTATGGCCCATTTCGGGATGCAGCAGACTCGACACCGCAATTTGGAGACAGAAGAACTTACCAAATGGACCCAGGTAACGCCCGCGAAGCAATTAAGGAAATTGAATTGGATATTGCTGAAGGTGCTGATATGCTCATGGTTAAACCAGCCTTGGCATACATGGACATTATCTGGCGGGTGAAGGAAGCGAGTAACTTACCAGTTGCGGCTTACAATGTTTCCGGTGAGTATTCAATGGTGAAAGCTGCGGCTCTCAATGGTTGGATTGATGAGGAACGGGTAGTTTTGGAAACTTTAACTGGGTTTAAACGCGCTGGTGCAGACTTGATTTTGACTTATCATGCCAAAGATGCGGCGCGATGGTTAAAGTAAGGTAGGTGATTGAGTAAGAGTTTAAAAATCTCACGCGAAGGCGCAAAGTTATGTTTTGATGTCTGGGCGTGAGATTACTGAATAGCCATTTTTGGTAAGTAATATTATCTTGCTCAAAAAAACAATTTGAATCGGCCTAGCTGGTTTTGAATTGTTCCTGTCAGGATTTTATTTAATTCTATGGTGTCTTGGAATTGCAAAATTTGTTGTGTGGGTAAGTCAAAAGGAAATTGTCCTTCAAAGTCTGGGCGTTGCATTTGCGCTAGTAGAATTTGTTCAGATCGCTTACTTTGGATGGCATAGCCAATCTCAATACAGACATTGGGACTGGGAATTAATTGGGGGGTTTCTTTACCGTCAATACTAGCGATGGGCGTGGTGTCAGCAATAAATAACAGACTCTTACGAATTTTTCGCATGATCGTGCGGTTAATCCGTAGAGTAGCACCACTGGGCCGAGAGGATTCTACTAATGTTAAAGGAAGGCGCGATCGCAAGTTTAAACTGTCCAAACTTTTTCGCAGTTCTTCTCTGAGAGCATTCGTCGCTGCGACATACTCTGTTTGATAAGATAAAAAAATCGTTGGCTCTAACTGAGCCAAGAGTGCTTGTTTGGTAAAATAAATTTCATGACTGATTAAGTCAATGTTGGCGACGCAATAGCCACCACTACCTTCAATATAAAATTCAATATTTTCCCCTTCCAGATAGCGCCCAAACCAAGTTGATTTCTTAACTTCGTCGCTTTCTTCCAAAAAGTCTGCTCGCAATGCTGATCTCAGCAGACTTTTTTTGCTTAAGCGAATGTCTGGCGGACGTTTTTCCAGTTCTGGAATCGGCTCGTAATCCTGTAGATACCACGCTCTGAGCGCAATAATTGACATAAGGCGCTATTTAAACTATTTTTCCCTGTTGACTTAGTATAATCTTACACCAAGATGAGTCTCTATCTGAGACTTCTCTTTAAAGAGAATAACACCCAAACCTCTACTTGCTGAACCATCTCCTCTGTTTGTTTATCAGATTCTTTAATAATCTATTTTAGCTGGAGGCTTGACGGGGATTTCAATCCAGAATTCTGTGCCTTTGCCAGGTTCTGAAATGCACTCTATTATTCCACCATGTTTTTCGACAACAATCTGATAGCTGATTGCTAATCCCAATCCTGTACCCTTACCCACTGGTTTGGTAGTATAAAATGGGTCAAAAATTCGCTTTTTCACCTCTGGAGTCATTCCAGGCCCATTGTCACTAATACGAATCAATAGACGAGAGTTATCTGCTGATACTCTAGTGCAAATGTGGATAGTAGGCATTGGGGATAGTTTATTCTCCTTGTCCCCATTCCCCATTCCCCATTTGCCATTTGCCATTTCCAGAGCATCTATGGCATTAGTGAAAACATTCATGAATACCTGATTCATTTGACCGGCATAGCATTCCACCCGTGGAATGTCACCATAGTCTTTGATTACCTCAATGCCTGGAGATTCACCATTTGCTTTCAGCTGATATTGTAAAATTAATAAAGTGTTGTCAATGCCTTCATGCAAGTCAACGCGTTTGTTTTCAGCTTCATCCAACCGAGAAAAATTGCGTAACGACAGCACTATTGAGCGGATGCGATCGCTTCCTACTTGCATTGAGGTGATGATTTTTGGGAGGTCTTCTAGCAAAAATTCTAAATCGCTCGCTTTGATCGCGTCGCTAATTTCACTATGAGGATCGGGATAGTGTAGCTGGTAGAGGCGTAAAATTTCTAGTAGTTGTTCGATGTAGTTACTGGCATGGCACAGATTGCCGTAGATAAAGTTAACGGGGTTGTTGATTTCGTGGGCGATACCCGCCACCAACTGTCCCAAGCCAGACATTTTTTCGCTTTGAATCAATCTTGTCTGTGTTTCTTGGAGTTCATGTAGAGTATGTCTTAATTGTCCAGCTTGATTTCTAGCTTCAGTTTCGGCATTACAGGCTTGTTCGTAGAGTTGTGCTTGTTGAATGGCGATCGCAGCCTGATCTGCTAGCTGTTGCAATAACTCAATTTCTGCATCCTGCCAATTTCTGGGAGCATTACATTCATGGGCAATTAGTAAGCCCCACAGTTCTATACCTATATTAATCGGAACTATTAAGTTTGCTTGAACTTGCAGACTTTGCAAAAATTCTCGATGACAATCAGTTAAAGAATCGGTTGAAACGTTGTTAATTGCCCCTACCCTACCCTGAGAGTATAAATGCGTATAATCATCAGGAAAGCATTCCAGTGGTGCATTCACTCCCAAAACTGACTGCCAATTACCATTAATCTCTTCCACAGTAACCGATTTACTATTCAGTTGGAAAATCAGCACTCGGTCTGAGTTGAGCAGGGAACGGACTTCCTGAACTATAGTTTGCAGGGTTGTCTGCAAGTCCAATGTACTGCGGATCTGCTCTGCAACTTGCTTGATTACCTTGGTGAGTAGTAATGATTTTTCTAGTTCAGCAGTTTGTTCTTGCACCCGCAGTTCTAGGTTGGCATTCAGGGCTTGTACCTCTTTATACATTTTCTGCTGCTGAATTGCCATTGAAAAATGATCGTACAAGGCTTGTGCTAATGAGATGTCTTCCGGCTTCCACTCAGGCGCTTGTCCCTTTTTTTGCTCTCGCCAAACCTCAAAAGAAAGCTGGGGTAACAGTTGTCGCCGATTCGCGTCACATCGTCCTGCCCACAAAATTTCTGTTTCAAATTCAGCGCGAAAAATGCTTAACACACCAATAAATTTTTCCCGGTCATGTAGGGGAATCACCATCAATCCCCGAATTTGAGTAGAACGGAATGCTAAAGCTAAAACTCGCAAATGCGGTTCTTTATAGAGGTCAGTGGTTGTCCAAATATTACCTTGTTTACACTCAGCCATCCAGTTTTGCCAGATGGGATGCTGTTCGATAATACTGTTGTCTAATTCGTAGGGGAGTGTCGGTTGGTCGCCCCAAGTGTATAGTTCCCGACTCTGTTGAATGTAAAGCCTGCCACCGACTCCACTGAATGCACTAATAACTTCTTCTAGCGCCTCCTGCAATTGGATTGTTGGTAGTTTATACAATAGTGTGGTTACTCGGTTAATAGTAGCCTCTTGCTCTCGCTGGGTAAGGGCTTCGGTGAGAAGATGGCTTTGAGCGATCGCGATCGCCACCTGATCGGCAACTTGCTGTAATACTTTTAGTTCTCGCTTCAAAATCTTTCGCGGTTCACTGTGGTGAGATACCAATAATCCCCACAATTTAGGCTTTGGCAATTGTTCTTGTAGGTCGCAATCTAAAATTGGTACTACCAAGGAAGATTGTACGCCCATTGCTTTTAAGTATTGAATATGACATGGGTCTACTTGCCGATAGTAGATATTAGTTTGTAGACGTTTGCCAATTTCTGTTGTTTTTAGAGGTGATAACCCGATCTTTCTGTTTGGCACATCGACAATCGAACGTTGCCTTGCTAACAAAAACATCTCTCTGGCCGCTTCGGGGATATCATGAACTGGAAAGCGCAACCCTAATAAGGATGGCAGACGGTGGTTATAAATAGATTCAGCAATGACTTCACCACTACCATCAACATCAAACCGATATACCTTGACTCGATCTGCACGCAAAAACAACCGCACTTCAGTAACGGTAGTCGTTAATATCTCTTGGAGATCGAGCGATCGCCTGATCTGTTTGATCATCCGATGCAGTAAGCTTTCTTGGTCTAAGCTTTGTTGCAACCCATTTGGTTTATCCGTAAATGTCATTGCTTACATACACCATGACTGAAGTATAGTTTTTCTTATAATTGTCTTTAATGAGAATTTTCAACTTAACAATGCCTTGATTTTCATTCTATTTCAAGAAATTTATGCGATAAACAAATGTTTTGCAATCAGCGTACATTTGTGGGAAATATTTTTGGAAATTGATCAGAGGATATTTGAAAAGTATCATATATTTTGCTTAATCCCCTTAGTCCTTTTAAAGCAATACGCTTGGGTTAAGCATTTCTTTCTTATCTTTGTGTCCTACACTGCGGTCAGCCACTCCGTATCTATGCGTCCTATCCTGCGGTCAGCCGCTTTGCGTCTACGTTAAAAAAAATTGACTTTGGTAAAGAATTTTAGCCTTAACTGAACTTGTATGCCTTTGAAAGTTGATTTAGGGAGATATCAAGCCACTGGGTGCATCATTAGGGACTTTTCAAACATCCTCTCAAGTTTCAAGTAAAGAAAAATTTAATCATTGACACTTATCAATTTTATATTCCCAATCATTAAAATATTTCAGTAAAATCACTTAAATAGTCCCTTCATGATTGCCTTAAATTCAAAATATTTTTTACCATTTTTGCCCAGGAAGATCCCACCAAGACCTCACTGCTTCAACTGAAAAAGCTATCGATTACCCGGATATATATTAATATTTGCAATAGCGATCGCTATTACAAGTCCCCAAGTCTTAAATCTACGTTGTCTATTCTCAATAATCGGGAGTTGTTATTGATAACAATGTCAATTTAGCAAGAGAATCAAAGGATTAAGATTGTTAATAAAGATATAACGAATAAATCTAATGGTGTTTAATTACAATACTGGTCAGTTCAGCATTTCTTCCTTGTTTTTGCGTTCTTCTCTACGAGACGCTGCACGATGGAGGTATTTTGTGGGTACTTCGTTGGAGAAATCGTAGAGTAGCTGCTTTGCGTCTATGTCAAAATTTTTGACTGGGGATTTTATTATTCCCCGTTTAATTGCTGATTTGATTTTGAATGTAACTATTTTAATGAAATTATTCATAAATTCCTGTTAAAGATAGTAAATTACGGATTTCTTCACGCACACTCATAAGAGTTTTACCGAGATGGTTTTGACCAGCTTTATTAGCACCACAGCCCCAAAAAGAATCGGTTGGGGAGTTTTCAACCAAAAGCTCATCGCCTGTCTTTAGCAGAACTTCTCTAATATCAGCATGAGTGAGAAACTTTTTTAGTACAGCTTCTCGCATAATTTGCGTTTTGACCAAATCCCAGTCTTGACGAAGTTGGCGAGTGCTACATCTTCCTAAAGCGGCAGCTTCTTCTGGGGTGGTAGCAGCATGGATGAGGGGTATAATTGCTGCATCTGTGCTACCAACAAACTTTTGCGCTTGATAATAATGCTCAACCGTTGCCCAGTAAGTGCCCTGGATGTGGATTTCGTGGGGAGAAAAATTAGAAAAACAGCCGTAAGGCTGCCAAACCTTATAAAAGTAAATGGTCATTTGAAAATTGCTCTTTCATATATAGCAATCCTATTTGATTTGTGAGAATTGCAGCCCAAAACCAAGCTTACAGCAGTTTTTTGTTGTATGAAGTACAAAGTCTACGGGTTTGGAGGCAGGAACTACCTGGACTTTCGAGAAGACCTCAATGCCCAAGTAGAAGAACTATGTTATACCCGATTGCAGCAGAGATTGGTTCAAGTAACGCTACAATAATTGCGTTCGCACTCAAGACAAGCTGCAATTGCTAACGTGCCTCACGCATTCCTTAAAGGGACATCGCTTTTTACTTAGTTATGGCTAACAACTCAGAAATTGCTGAACAGCTAAAACTTGCATCTGATGGCTTGTTATTTATGAGTGAGTCGGAGTACCCGTTTGAGGTGTTTATCTGGGAAGATGCTGCACGCATAACGCCTCAAGAAGTTGTGCGGCGAATGGGTCATTTTCCAGACTCTCCAACCCATACCATTAGTGTAGATAACTTTTTTAGTGCAGCCACAACCGAGGAAGATTGGCACGGCGAAGAAGAAAAAGAGATAGTAGCCAAATTTCAAGCCCTGGTGCAGACAATTAAATTAAACCTAGCTAACCCTATTGTGTATCGCCTGGGCAAAATTGAAATTGATGTTTATATAATTGGTGAAACTCCAAGTGGTGCGTTGGCTGGGCTTTCTACTAAGGTTGTAGAAACTTGACCGTCGCTTCTCCTGCTCACTGAATATCTATCTTTTCTTCAATCATATCTTGAATATTTTCGGGCACGTTGGATAGAAAATTATATCCTGTCAGTTCTTCTATTTTATCAATACTGACTCTGTATTTTCTCCAGTCTGGGTTTATCCCCTGCTGATTAGGGATATTCACCGCGATCGCGCGAGTTTTTGTAGTGATGCCATTAATCCCAACACCAGGTTTATCCAAAACAACAACAACTTTCCAGGTAGATGCAGGAATTGTGACTTTGCCGTTGAGGGGTTGACCTTGGCTCCCTAATGGCCCGGCAATGATGTAAAGTTCTTTACCAACTTTTGTGACAAGATCCCTAGAATATTGCTCTAAACCTTCCCAAGTGTGTCGGTTATTATCGGGAGTTTGGGGAACCATATTAGTCATCAAAAATGTACTAGCATTATCCTCTATAGTCTTGGTGCGGTCTGCTGAAGGTATAACATGACCTTTGTCGTATCCTGAGTCTGTGTAAGCACTGGGAGTTATCCGCACCCAACTAGCAGGTAGTGTATCATCGGGGCGAAAGTTATTTTGACGGTCTTTAGCACCTAGCCAAGACTTATTTAACTGCCAACTCACCCAATCAGGCGTTCCCTTGCTTTGGCTGTAAGAGAGTGCATATTGTGGTTTAAGCAGCAGATAATTATCAGGAGTAGTAACAGTTGCAGTCGCATTGCTGGGATTTCCTAAGAGTAGGTGAACGCTGGTTACAGGTGTCGAACCCTTGGGTGTTGGCGTACATCCAATGAACAATGCAATTACGAAAACAGTGGCAGCTAATATCAGTAGATATTTGCCAAGGATGAATTTGATAGTCTTCAATTTAACTTAGCTTTATTTTAATAATTATCTAAATAATATTATGTGAGACGATGCCGAACGCGCAAGCTTTCACAGAAAAAGTGTAATTATTTATAACCTGACCGACTTTTCAAACACCCTCTTAAGTTCCTGGGCTTTCTCATCTAAATATTGTTTAGCTAACTGGGTTGATATTTCATCATTTTTTGCCAGTTGCAATACCGTGATTCTGCCAGTATTTTGCTCAATTAATTCTAATAATATTAACTGAAGATGCTTTTATTCTGATTCCAGAAGTAATGCTTGCGAATTTCGATTTTGCTGCATTAAAAACCAACTTAAGGGGATTATCTTTTTACTTTTTTATAATCGTGACTGAATTATTTTGTACATATAGGAGTGCGATTTGATTTCTGAAAAAATCTAAGTATCTGTAGGGTGTGTTA
>CAZZZY010000271.1:0-7597 GCA_964658545.1 uncultured Acetobacteraceae bacterium
AGGGGTAGAGGGGCAGAGGGGAAAGACCTACTACAACTGCTCCCCCTACGTGTCTTCTTTGTTAAATTTTCCTTTGATTGCGGGTAATTGATAATAGGTAACTGGCTGCTAAACCATAACCTACTACGAGTAATAGATAAAACATAAGTATTTCAACAAATCAGGCACTTAGCTCAAGCAAGAAGCTAAAAGAAAGGTTATTTATTTTTACTTTGATCTTTTAGGTTTTCATTTGATTTGCGCCTATTGTCCAATTCCCCATCTGTAAAGACACAGGGTTTTGTTTTTCCTGCAATGTTTTGATAAAAACTCGGTAAAATGCACCCGGCTGAACTTGCTCTCAGATTCTACCAGTATCCTTTGCTACAAAGTTTTTAAAAGAGGAAACTGTTCCTGGGACTTTGTGCTGCTAAATAAGACTTTCACAAAGTAGAAATCACAATATTTTATGAATTCTACTTGCAGCTTAGTTTTTATTGCAACGGGGCTATGAGATCAACATTTGATTTGATGCTCAATTCAGCTTTTTTCACTACTTAAATTACACCTTTAAGTCTGCGGATTTTCAGCAACATTACGCAAGCGCATTAGCTGACGGCGCATTTGAGGTGAGGCTTTAAACTCAGATACTTCCTGCGCTTTAACGGACGCTTGCAGCGTCTCAAGAAAGTCATCAGAACCCTCGGTTAATGCATCAAGTAGTACCTGTAAGAGTTGTTCGCGATCGCCTAATAGACTCTTTTCCTCAATCAACCGGAATTTGAGATGGATTTCGCACTCATAAACACCTACTTCGAGATTATTTATCTGGCGTGGCAATGCTTTGGAGTTCATAGCTATTGAGATTCCTTTACTTGGTTGTCATGAGGGTAAGGAGGTTGATGTCCAGCAAAAATTATTTATATCTCTTTTGAATCCAAAGTGCTTGAATTAAGATTTTTCTTCATCAATCACCTTTGTATTCCATTTCACTCTCCTGTGTTTTATTTTCAAGCTAAATTTTCACTGTCTAGACTTTGATGTTTCTTTGCCAGATGTAGCTTATGGTGAGCCATAACTATTATTCAGTTTTTAAGATTCTACACAATAAAGTTTCTGTAAGAAGTTGTTCAACCTTGTTAAAGGTTTTTACATCAACTTTATGTTAACGTCAACAAGAGTTTGACTTGTTACTCTAATTTTGGTGTTTATACGTAAGTAAAATCGCTTATTTTTTTTCAACTTATTAAAGCCAGAGGTAGATGTAGCACTATTCAGTAAAATTACTAGATGTACGTTTTTTTCAATAGAAAATTCCAAATAAATTGATAAGCATAATTATTAATGTAAAAACTTTTGTTCTCCAGAAAAAATGTACACAGATGAAATTATTCTTGGCAAGTGCTTGGCTCTACTGGCTTTGGAGCTTGAGGAGTAGAAAAATTCTAGCAGCGCGTAACATTAGCACACCCCTTTAAATTGTTTGGATACCCTAAATCAAAATACTCTACTCACCCATTTTTACAGAAAAACAATTGGAGTACTGTCAGTACTCGCAGCTAATTGCATCTTCAAGTCCTAACATAAGTACTAAGTTAATCAGTATAGGTGATATTTTTACTGATGCCCATTCAATATACCCTTTTGAAACTGCGTTCAAAGCTTGTAAATTGAGAGCATTCAAGCTCGAATATAGCGTCTACAATAATTTCAGTGTAATCCACCCAAATCTTACACACTTTTATGGATAACCCGATGCTGCTCAAGTCCACAACCCGGCACGTCCGCATTTTTGCAGGCGAAATTGACCGGGATGGCGAACTGGTTCCTAGTCAACAGGTCTTAACCTTAGATATTGACCCAGATAACGAATTTAACTGGAATGAAGATGCGCTGCAAAAAGTTTATCGAAAATTTGATGAACTAGTAGAAGCATCTAGTGGCGCAGACCTCACGGACTATAATTTGCGCCGTGTGGGATCAGACTTAGAGCATTATCTGCGATCGCTCCTGCAACTCGGCGAACTCAGCTACAATCTTTCTGCCCGCGTTACCAACTACAGCATGGGAGTCCCCCAAGTCGCAATTGGCGACAAACCATAAGCTAAAAAGTTAGCAGCGGGCGGTCATCTAGAAAAGCTAACGATTAACCTAACCCCCTTCCCGTGTCGGGAAGGGGAAAATTTCAACTATCTCCTACCAGGAGAAAGATTTAGATAAAGGTTTCTCCATTCATCCGGTACTTTTACCAAAAGTATATTTAGTGGTCTTAATTCTTAATTAAAGTTAATTATTGCTATCCAACTTATAAACTAAATAAATGCCAACATGATCTGCCTCTTGATGATGGGGTAATTTAGCAAAAGCCAATAGCGTAGTTATGCTTGGGTTATGCTTTGGTAACAGGGTTGGAGCTAGTTGCTTTGGTGATGGAGAGTCATAGAGCAATAGAAGCTATGATGAGGCTGTAGGATTGACTTAGGAGCGTATTTTTTGCAGAAGTTAAGTATTAGCACCTGCTGATATCCGCCAGCTAAAATCATCATCTCAAGTCTGGGTATGTCAAGTTTAAGGAAGATGAGCGGTCTAGATTGTCCCTACTAATGCTATTAAAGAAATTGCCAATCGCTGATCGGTGCGAAAACTATGGAAAATGACGCGGCAACGCTCTACTGTCCAAATGAAAATTGTCAGGCTGCCAACCCCCTGACTCACAAGTTTTGCCAGCGATGTTCCACGCCCCTACCCAAAAATTACCTCTGGGCTGTGGTAGATGGCCCGAGTGTGGGTAGCCCTGGAGAAATATTAGCCGATCGCTATTTAGTTATTGATAAATTTGTTCTTTTAGATACGAAGCCTGGTTTATTATCGCTAACGCCTGAGTTAGAGAATTTACAGCCTCTCAGAGCTTACCTAAGACTCATTCCCTACCGCTTACACGTACCGCAGGTATATGGAGTGCTGTTTATAGCTGACGGTTCTTCCCATGAAAGAGAAATATTACTCTTAGATAAACCACCACTATTAGTAGATGACACCATCCAAAAAGTGCGTTTGGGCAGTGAGTTAACCACCGCTTGGCGTGATGCAACATCGATGCGCCAACTCAATTGGTTATGGCAAATAGCTCATCTGTGGCAACCTCTTGCTAGTGAAGGTGTCACCTCTAGCTTGCTTGATTCATCGGTATTACGGGTAGAAGGATCGTTAGTCCGGTTGTTGGATTTGCGTTTTGACTCCGAAACATCACCAGAATTGCCGCAATTAGGTCAATTTTGGCAGCAGTTGGTTAATGATGCCAAACCAGCCATAGTTGAATTTGTGAATCGCGTTAGCCTTGCCTTAATTCAGGGAGAGATTAACTCAACCGACCAATTAATTGGAGTTTTAGATGGGGGATTGGCACAATTAGGGCGATCGCAAACACCCACGATCAAAATTATCACCAAAAGCGACACTGGGCCAAGTCGTCAACGGAACGAAGATGCCTGTAGCCCTCCCAGTGGCACTATGGTGAGCAAACCACCCCAACCAACAGCTTTAGCAATTGTCTGTGATGGCATCGGTGGACACGAAGGTGGCAATGTCGCTTCAAATTTAGCCATTGAAACGATCCAGCAGCAGGTACAGCAACTCACAAAAGTTCCTTATGACCATATAGACCCCTCAGTGCTGCTTAATGACCTAGAAAAGGCAGTGGCAATTGCCAATGACAAAATTAGTCAGCGCAATGATAGCGAAAATCGCCAAGGGCGGCAGCGCATGGGCACGACTTTAGTCATGGCATTGCCTGTTGCCCACGAAATGTACATTACTCACGTAGGCGACAGTCGTGCTTATTGGATTACCCGCCACGGCTGTTATCAAGTTACCCTTGATGATGATGTCGCCTCCCGTGAAGTGCGGCTCGGTTATGCCATTTACCGCGAAGCTTTACAACAAAGTGCTGCTGGGTCTCTAGTCCAAGCCTTGGGTATGGGGCCTAGCAGTTCATTGCATCCCACATCGACACGGTTTATGCTCGACGAAGATGCCGTTTTTCTACTCACATCCGATGGTTTAAGTGATTTTGATCGGGTGGAGGAATACTGGGAAACAGAAATCTTGCCGATTCTAGTTGGGGAAGTGAATATAGCAAATGTTGCGGCTCGATTAATCGAAATCGCTAACACTAAGAATGGACACGATAATGTCACCATCGCTTTAGTCCATTATCAAGTCCAATACTGGGAACCAGAAATCACCATTAAAGCCTTCATTCCAGAGAGTTATTCTGCCAAAACGGTTGATTTGTCCTCCAGAGCGACTGCAACAGTTTTAGATAGCCCAAACCAGAAAACTCAGGTGATTCCAGACACTGAGCCTGTGAAAACTTCCAGTTTCCCGCTACAGTGGATTGTTCCATTAATATTTGTGGTAGCAGCAGGTTTATTAGGATTGTTCGTAAGGCAACTGCGATCGCCATCAGGTGCATGGCCAATTTTTGCCAATCCTATACCAACTCCCAATTCTACCATCGAAGCAACACCTACACCGCGATCGCTTGATAACCTTTCTCCTGGTTGGGTAATTAAAGCCAACAATCAAATCCCCTTGAAAAATAACCAATCCCTTCTCCCAGGAGCTTTTTTAGAAGTTATCAACACAAATCCAAATCCGAAACCAGCTTCGGGAAATTTTGAAGTGTCTATGCGAGTCTGTGCCAATAAAAACACGCCAACTCCTACTAATACTAATAAGCCAGCAGCTACTTCTTCAGTTACACCCAATTTTAAACCTTTGCCAGCAACAGTATTGCTAGATTTATTCCAACTAAAACGCTTGGGTGTCTCGGTTTTGCAATCAGATGCACCAAATCCATGTACAACTGTCACGCAACCGCCAGCTACTCCATCACCTGATACCAGTCCAAGTTAATCAAATACTCGATAAACTTGTAAAAACCTGGAATAATAACAGATAATAACCAAAGTAAAAAACTTACAAGGTAAGAAAAGTAGAAAGTTTTTATCTTGAAGAATTGTTATTTGAAATTATTTGTTTTAGCTTTTAGTTTTATGAATCCATGCCATCCCTGAATTTGGCGATCGCCCGTCTCCTAAACACTGGCACTGACAACTTCGCCATTTGGGTGGTCAAGGCTCCCTATCCCAGTGGCTACGTTTTACGTGACTCTGTATGGCCTGTTGAACTCAATCAAGTCTGGCAAGAATGGCAGCAGATGTTTGCTGGTCATAGTCGCCTAGATATTTCTCCAAACTCAACATCTCAAAAGGGCAGTCCATTCCCCATAGATTGGATTTCACCCCCTTCCGGTCAGACTACTGGCCCCTACAGCAGTCGTCTGATGCAATCCTTGGGAATGAATTTATGGCGCTGGGTATTTGACGGGCAAATTCTTGGTAGTCTAGAACGCAGTCGCGGGATTGCTATGGGTCAGCATACACGTTTACGCTTTCTACTAGAAATTCGTGACCCCGATCTCATTGCTCTCCCTTGGGAAATTATGCAGCGTGAGCCTGGTCAATCGGCGATGTCTCTTTCCCAAGATTTGCTATTTAGTCGCACCAGCAGCGAAGTTGAACCCTTGCCGTATTTGCGAACTGACCAAGCTTTAAGTATTCTGCTGGTTTTAGGTCATGATGAAAAGCTGCAACTAGAACAAGAAGCTGCTCTCTTGCAACAAAGTCTTGCAGATGCATCTGTGGGTGGTAATTCCCAAAGATATGCACCTTGTATAGTGAATCAACTCATACAACCAACTCCACAGGAGTTGATTCAAGAATTAGAAACCAAAGCATACAACGTTTTCTTTTACGCTGGACATGGTTTGCCAGATCCAGACGGGGGTTTACTGTTTTTGCGACCAGATATGCCCCTGAATGGCATAGAATTGGCGCAAGTATTGACCCGTACAGGTGTGAAACTAGCAGTTTTTAACGCCTGTTGGGGCGCACAACCAGCTGCTATCAATCATCAAGCTATACCTGCCAGCAGTTTAGCAGAAGTACTGATTCGTCATGGTGTACCTGCGGTTTTGGGGATGCGCGATGAAATCGCCGATCACGAAAGCCACAGTTTTATTCAAGCCTTTACCGAAGCTTTGCGATCGCATAAACCAATAGATGAAGCCGTAGCACTGGCTAGACAAGAGTTATTAACACTGTATAAATTTAATCAACCTGCTTGGACTTTACCTGTTCTCTACCTGCATCCAGATTTTAACGGCCAACTCATTAAGAACCTGGATGAAAGTATTACCGAACTACCAGATACAGCCATTCCTGATATCGCTTCCCCGCTTCCGACTGCTTCGTTGCGATCGCTCACGCCAAAAGGTAAAACCTGGTTACTGCGTTATGGAGTCACCCGCATCGGCCGCACGAAAGATAATGATATTGTTATCCCCGAACCATCTGTATCCAAACGCCACGCCGAAATCTTTTGCCGCAATACTCTTACCGATGCTACATTGGTGCGAACTTATTATTTGCAAGATTTTTCCACCTACGGGACAACCTGGTTTTTAGGGCCTAATGGCTGGCAACAAATCCTCCGAGAGGAAGTCCCCTTGAAATCGGGAATGCAGTTAAAGTTTGGAAGTGCCAGAGGTGAAACCTGGGAGTTTATTATTGAAGACTCCTAGTAGAGCTATTGCATAAAGGGATTTTGATGTTGAACATCAGCTTTGAAAATCTGTTTTTACTAGAGAAAAAATCAACTGTTTGCGGAAATCTCTACTTAGGAACTGTAGCTGTAAATACCACCAAATAATCGGGAGGCAATAAAAAATGGCTAAAAAAATTAACGACTCAGACACTTTCTCTTCTGTACCGTCTCAACTAGATTTAGAATTATTAGAAGCGTTACTGGAACCAGACGATGGTACCTATCCCTGGAATCCAGCCGATGAAGAATCAGAAGCTTATTTTCACGAATTAGAACAACAGTTCGGAATGCAAGATTTACTTGAGGAAGAACTGACGACGCGATCGCAAGATTTTTACAGCCATCTAGACACACTTTGGTCTGGTATTTCCCTTGCGTCAAGCCATAATCACAATCCCCAACAAGTACTATTGCTGAATCTTCAAGAAACACTACAGACTACTTTTGCCGCCTGTGTCCCTCAAGCATTGCTCAACAGCATTGCCACCAAAGCTGCTGAAATTTTTGCTGTCCACCAATCAATGGGTGAGCAACTGGTTGAGTGCGTTCAGACTGTACTACCAACTTGGGGAACAGAGGATCTTTTAGTCTTAGCTCGTCCCTTTGCTTACGCTATGCGAAGTAGCGAATCGCAAAACACAGCATCTGCGCTCAGTAATCTTCAAAATACCGAGTGGACAACTTTATCAGAAGTAGAGAAAGCAAAAGTTAGTTTAGCGATCGCTTCCTATGCTTTCACTCAACTCAACAAGTCTCAGTCGGAAGCATAAATAAGCAACAGGTGATAGATGGGTCACACGTAAAAGGTGACAGGGAATAAAAAAAGGAATATTATTTTTCTTTTTTAGTTATTATCACCCCAGAATAGATTTAAGGTACGCTTATTTTCACACTAGGCCATCTATCCCCAGAGATAAATATTCAAGAGTTATTAGATTCGAGAGTTATT
>CAZZZY010000272.1:0-7586 GCA_964658545.1 uncultured Acetobacteraceae bacterium
CCTTAATTCCCTAATTCCTTAACGTATTGCTCGTAAAACTCCAAAGCAACCTTCTCAATCACGTCGTAAGCTTCAACAGACTGTATTCCGGCTTGTTGCAATTTTTCTTGAGGATTGTTACCAATCTTGGAGACTAAAACTGCTTTGCAATCTGCGATCGCTTTTATAATATGCTCAAAGGAAGCTTCTTCGCCGTATCCACCTTGGCAGTATTGGTCAATTTTACGATGACCAACGAAGCGAACTTCGTTTCCACCCACTTCGTAAATTTGGAATTCTTTGGCATGACCGAAGTGTTGGTTAACTAATCCGCCGCCTTTGGTTGCTACTGCAACTAAAACTTTCGGACTGTTGGCAATTTTCTTGCTGGCTAGCGCCTTATCTTTGGCTACTTTAAGTTCTTCTTTAAACTTCTCAATCCCTTCGTGAACAGTAGCGCGTTGTTCCATGTCATATTCTGGAGCCATTTCCAAGAATTTCTCTTTGGAAAATTCTTGGCTGCGGTCTTCTCCCAACAATCCTACAGCATCGGCACGGCACTGGCGACAGTGACGCATCATTTTCATGTTACCGGAACAGTTGTCTTGAACTTCTTTGAGTTCTTTGGGTGTGGGGCCGCGTTGACCGGTTAAACCGAAGTGTGTGCCATGTTCTGGTGCAGAAATCAATGGCATGATGTTATGCAAGAATGCGCCTTTCTCACGAATGACTCGATTCACTTCGACTAAGTGATGGTCATTAATTCCGGGAATCATCACAGAGTTGACTTTGCACAAGATATCAGCATCTTTCAGGGCTTGCAATCCTTCCATCTGTCTTTCGTGGAGGATTTTCGCGCCTTCAAGACCTCTGTAACGCTTGCGTCTGTAATGAACCCAAGGATAAATCTTAGCACCGATCTCTGGATCTACCATGTTAATGGTGATCGTCACGTGATCTATATTTAATTGTTTAATGCGATCGATGTAGTCTGGCAGCATTAAACCATTAGTTGATAAGCACAGCTTAATGTCTGGTGCTTGCTCTGCAATCAACTCAAATGTGCGGAAGGTTTTTTCTGGGTTCGCCAATGGGTCGCCAGGGCCGGCAATTCCCACAACTGTCATTTGAGGAATCTTACCACCAATGACCAAAGCTTTGTGTGCTGCTTCTTCTGGTGTTAGCAATTCGCTAACTACTCCAGGACGGCTTTCGTTAGCGCAATCATATTTGCGGTTGCAATAGTTGCATTGAATGTTGCAAGCAGGAGCAACTGCAACGTGCATCCGGGCGTAGTGGTGATGAGCGTCTTCGCTGTAACAGGGATGTTTAGCAATGCGTTCTTGGAGCTTTTCGTCTCTTTCCACGGTGGCGTTGCTGTTGCTGTCGCAGCCGCAACCACCGGATTTTGCTTGGGTTGGCGATTCCGTAGCGTTGGAGTTGAGGAGTCGTGTAGACGGTGATGTCATTGAGTTTCGCAAAAGGTCGGTGGACTTGGCTGCCACTGTGGGAGATGCTGTTGCTACTCTTTCATGCCCAGAATTGAAGTCGCGTCTTCCACACTGCCTGCAAACCCTTGGGTTCGGGCGACTTGTTTTTAAGTCAGGCAGGCAATAGATATCTGATGTTCGGCTGGTGTGTGTCAACGTTCGGTTCTTGGGTAAAATTGGTGCTTACAGCCGCGACTTCTCTTCACTTCAGGCATGGTGCTATATCATCCCTCCACTCACTTTTCGCTTGATTTTGTTTCAGAGCGTTAAGTGATTGGCGATATAAGATTTATAGCAGCCGTCTCCTAGCCAAATGTTGCGTCTCTCTAGGATAGAATTTATTGGATTTATTACTTTTGTACTCAAATACTAAAAACCCTAATTCTTCAAGCATTACAAGAATTAAAAAAGTTTTTTTCAGGTAGGGGTTCTAGTATTTTTTGGTTGGGGTTCTAGTGTTTATAGATGGGGGTTCAGGATTTCTTTGTACTCAGTCACAACCCAATTACAGCAAGGAATTTAATCTACTTGCAACTAGGTTTGGGTTATTTAAATGTGTACTCAGGTTGTCCTCAAATTCCGTCAAAAGCAATAAATGCCAAGGGTTTGAGGGTGAAAAACTGGAGTAGTTTATATCGTTCTACTCCAGAAACGTGCGAAATTCAATTCTGTATCTAACATATCATTTTTTTGAGGGTAAAAATGCAATTCATATTTTTTTAATTTTTGCTTTGACAATGATATTCAATTTGGGTTGTAAGTCTTATCTGGTAAGGCATATAAGCTAGTGGAAATAGATGTGTTACTGCACATAATTTTCAAAAAACTTAACTTTTAACTCTTTTTTTTCATTCCCACAATGAGGAGATGGCTAGGAAACTCTCGGATTTTGTGTTTGAGAGAAACAACAAACTATAATCTAACATGATTGTGCGATCGCAATGAATTTTCTGAATTGCTCATTACAAACCTTAGCAAAAACCTAACCCCCTAACCCCCTTCCCGACGCGGGAAGGGGGAAAATTCAAAGTCTCTCTCCTTTTAGGAGAGAGATTTAGAGAGAGGTTTAAAAGCTACAATCAAGCCAAGCGTGAAAAAATCTTAGTTATGATAGCCATCCCCCAAGAGCCGCCAAAAATGACCGTTGAGGAATATCTGGAATGGGAACCTCAGCAAGACATTCGCTACGAATATGCTAATGGCGAAGTATTTGCCATGACAGGCGGTACAATTCCCCATAACGACATTGCACTAAATCTTTACAGACCTTTGTACCCTCATTTGCGTTCCAGAGGTTGTCGAGTGAATGTGTCAGATGTAAAAATGCAACTCACTCCTCAGAGTCACTACTATTATCCTGATGTTATTGTCAGTTGCGACCCTGAAGACCTCAATGCCCGCAAATTTATTCAACATCCCAAGCTGATTGCCGAAGTTCTTTCGCCAGGTACAAGCGCGAAAGATCGGGGTGAAAAATTCAGTTATTATCTGACAATCCCCAGTTTGCAAGAATATATCTTGATTGAGTCAGAAAAAATCTCCGTCGAGCGTTACTGTCGCGGTGAGGGTAGGATGTGGCTTTACTATCCCTACACGGCTGGAGATATCGTCACTTTATCGAGCATTGGATTTGAATGTCCGATTGAACTATTGTATGAAGGTGTTGTATTTAGCGCTGAAGAATGAAAAGCGATGTCTACGACAGGCTGCGCCTACGCTCCTTAAGCAACTGCATACCCTGTATAGGGTCTTAACTCCGGTGGACGAAAGCCAAGGACAATGTGTTCTTTAGGAATTCCAGCCCGTTCTAAATCGGCGGCAATGCCTTCTTCCGTGCCATCCCGTTGAATCCAGATTTTACCATCAATTAGGTCAATATGAACCAGACAACCATGAATGCGGCGATCGCCATCCCAACCTATATCCATCCACAAATAGCGATCGCGGCTTCGATCAAACACCACTTCTGATTGAATATTGGCATAAGAATAGGGTAGTGAAGCATATTCACTGAGGATAGTTTCAATCACCTGGCGATAGTAGTCTAATTTGGTATAATCCATTGTTTAATGACCTCCTGTTTTGGATCAAAGGTAATCAGCTTTAAACGATGATTTTTCAGTAACAGTTTGCCGATAGGTTCTTCAAATAAATCATTAAAAACACTGTTAGGTACTGCAAGATATAGCACTCGTTCTGGCTCCAATTCAATCAATATATCCTGATATAAAATATACTGACCCAACGCTTTTTCTAAATCATCAACATCCGATCTGCCAGTAAAACTTTTAATTTCAACTGCAATCTTGGATTCTGCTTTTTGCGCTGCCAACATCTGTCTACCACCTAAATCAACATACAAATCTTTTTTACCAAATTTTAGGGTCAGTGGGTCATGAGTAATTATCCATTTGTCTTTAATCAAAGCATTTTTGACATTATCGTGATATAAGTCTCTAGCTGGCATACAGGTGTAGTTTTAGGCTGATATTTCTATTTTAGGAAATCTCTGACTGCGCCTAGCATCTTCAATTAAATGCCATGCGTAAGCGTAGCCCGTCGTAGACATCGCTACACTGGATTCATAACGAAAAACAGACTGTCAGGGGTAGCAGGAGGAATGCGATGAAAGCAGTGATTATCCGTCGGTATGGCGCGACTGAGGTTTTGCAGTATGAAGATGTGGAGCAGCCGAAAATTGAGTCAACACAGTTACTTGTGAAAGTTCGTGCTAGTAGCGTTAATCCCATTGATTGGAAAATCCGCAAAGGGATGCTGAGTTTGATTATCGGCAGCAAATTCCCGAAGATTCTGGGATTTGATGTGGCGGGAGATGTGGTAACCGTTGGCTCTGGTGTCACCAGTTTTAAACCCGGAGATGCTATATATGGCAGTACTAGCTTCCCTGGAGGAGGTTATGCCGAATTCGCAGCTATCCCAGAAAATTTGGCAACTTTCAAACCAACAAATCTATCTTATGAAGAAGCTGCGGCTGTGCCTTTAGCAGCGCTCACGGCTCTGCAAGCGCTGCGAGATAAAGGAAATATTCAAACAGGACAAAATCTCTTAATTAATGGTGCTGCGGGCGGTGTAGGGATTTTTGCAGTGCAAATTGCTAAGGCTTTAGGCGCACAGGTGACAGGAGTTAGCAGTACCAAAAATTTGGATTTGGTAAAATCTTTGGGAGCAGACCGCGTGATTGATTATACGCAGCAAGATTTCACCAAAGATACAGTGCAGTATGACATTATCTTTGATGCAGTGGGTAAGCGATCGCTCTCAGAAACCAAAAAAGTCCTCAAATCCAACGGAGTTTACATCACTACCGTACCCAACCCCAAAGTCATGTTAGAGATCGTCTTAACAGCGTTTCTTCCTGGTCAAAAAGCTAAATTTCTCTTTGAGAAACCTAACGCCAAAGACTTGCTTTTTCTCAAAGAATTGATTGAAGGGGGTAAAATTCGTGTGGTGATTGATCGCACATATCCCTTACAAGAACTAGCGGCGGCTCATAGTTATAGCGAAACTGGGCGGGTTGTGGGTAAAATTGCGATCGCCATTTAGGGTAACTGAGATTTTCAACCTGTAAGGCTTAATATTATTTCTGTCACAATTGAATAAAATAATATACAGCATTTCTAAGGTAAATGAAGTACGCAGGTAGGGGCACCAATTTTCCATAACCCAAGCGTATTGCTGTATATCCTACTGATGTTTGTGATTATTTGCTTTCCGATGCGGGAAGGGGGAAAATTCAAAGTCTCTCTCCTTCTAGAAGAGAGAAATAGAAGAGAGGTTTTCCAGATACCGTGAAAAGTCAGATTAAATAGAGGTGTTGTTTCCCCACTTAAAGGGTCTATGGCTTCTATTGAATCAGCTTTAAATTCATTGCAAGAACGACAGCGAATAATATTGCTGACTTTTTGAACAAGTCGGTAATCTGGTTATTTCTCAACTTGTTTAATACGGTTTAGAGCATCTTGATAATCACTTTCTTTTCCTTGTTGCTTATACAAATCGACAGATTTACGAAAATCTTCAATTGCAGCTTGCTTATCTCCTAAAGCAGAACGAGCTAAACCACGATTATAGTAAGCATTTGCATAGTTGGGATTAATTGTGATGGCTTGGTTATAATCTTCAATTGCTTCTTGGTTATTTCCTAAAGCAGAGCGAGCTAAACCCCGGTTGTTGTAAGCATCTACATAGCTGGGATTAATTTTGATAGCTTGGTTGTAATCTTCAATTGCAGCTTGGTTATCTCTTAAAACAGAGTGAGCTAAACCACGATTATAGTAAGCATTTACATAGTTGGGATTAATTCTGATAGCTTGGTTGTAATCTTCAATTGCAGCTTGGTTATCTCTTAAAACATAGCGAGATAAACCCCTATTATAGTAAGCATTTGCATAGTTAGGATTAATTTTGATAGCTTGGTTATAATCTTCAATTGCAGCTTGGTTATCTCTTAAAACAGAGTGAGCTAAACCACGATTATAGTAAGCATTTGCATAGTTGGGATTAATTTTGATAGCTTGGCTATAATCTTCAATTGCAGCTTGGTTATCTCCTAAAACATAGTGAGCTAAACCACGACCGATGTAAGAATTTGCATAGTTGGGATTAATTTTGATGGCTTGGTTATAATCTTCAATGGCAGCTTGGTTATCTCCTAAAGCATAGTGAGCCAAACCCTGGTTGTAGTAAGTATCTGCATCGTTGGGATTAATCTTGATAGCTTGGTTATAATCTTCAATTGCAGCTTGGTTATCTCCTAAAGCATAGTGAGCTAGACCCTGGTTATAGTAGGCATCTACATTGTTGGGATTAATTTTGATAGCTTGGTTATAATCTTCAATTGCACCGCGAAAATCTTTATTGTTGTATTTCTCTAATCCTTCCTTATAGTAAACATCAGCACTTGTCTGTGCTATTTTTACTGGATTTGTCGGTCGTAGTAAATAAACAGTACCAGCACCCATCAATACAATTAATGGAATAACAACAAGATATATAGGAATAGAATTTTCTTGGCGGGGTGGTGGAGTAACTGGAGATGTAACAGGCTGAGTTACTGGTATTAGCTGTGAATTTAACGCTTGTAAAACTTCCTCAGCCGACTGATAACGCTGCTGATATTCTTCTTGCAACAATTTATCTAGCACACGCCCCAAATCCTGACTCATTGGTTGCTGTAAATGCGATCGCCAACTCGCAACCCAGCCATAACCTTGTCGTTTCCACAGTTCCCAAGGGTGAATTCCACTCAACAGGTGAAAGCAAGTTGCACCCACACTATATAAATCACTCGCTGGGTAAGCTTCACCTCCCTGCATCTGTTCCAGTGGCGCATAACCAAAGGAACCAATCATTGTTCCTACTTGTGTCATCACTGTTGCTGTCAGTTGCTTGGATGCACCAAAGTCAATGAGTACCAACTTCCCATCACTGTGACGAATGATATTCTCTGGCTTGATATCGCGGTGAATTACTTTCTGTTGATGAACTATTTTGAGAATATTTAACAAATCCAGTAATAATTCTCTGACTTTCTGCTCGTTGAAAATTCCCTGCTGTTGTAATTCCGCCAATAAATTCTGCCCGTCGATAAACTCCTGCACTAAATACAGGCGATTATCTTCATTAAAATACGCCAGTAGTGTGGGAATTTGGGAATGTTTGCCTAACTGTTGTAGTCGCCTTGCTTCTTGCTCAAATAGTTCTGTGGCTTTATTGAGTGATGCTGTTCCCTGTACTTGGGGTACAAATTGCTTGATAACACAATGCTCATTGAGTTTGTCTGTATCTTCTGCCAAATAAGTTTTACCAAATCCCCCCCCACCTAATGATTTAATCGGGCGATAGCGGTTTCTCAACACTACCAGTCCTACACCGCACTTGGAGCAAAACATTGTGCGATCGGGATTGGGCAGATTGTGGCAAGCTGGATTCAGGCAACAGGTCATAAGCTGTGCTTGTGTGGGGAAATGTATTTATTATCGCTTAAACACGACCTACTGCTAGTAGAAACCGCCAAATTAAGGCTATTATATGCAGCAGGATTTTACCCAAGATACAGCGTAGTATGAAAAGAAAAACCCTCATCCCCCAGCCCCT
>CAZZZY010000273.1:0-7563 GCA_964658545.1 uncultured Acetobacteraceae bacterium
GGTAGGATGTCTAGCGATTTTAAATGGGTGGCTTATTTACGCCGTGACGTACTAGAATAACTCATAAAAGGAAAGTTTTTCATGTCTCAAAGCGAAGTTGTCACTGTTAGATTAACGCCAGAGATTAAAGCGAAACTGGATGCGCTTGCTACAAGTACACGGCGTAGTAACTTGAAGTGAGGGTAAATTGGGCAGCCTCAGTTATCAATTTGTTTTCGCTAGCGCTAGCAGACGGCTCTATTTGTTCACTCGATTCACTTAAAAAAATCATTTATTCCTCTGCGTACCTTTGCGCTTACCTTAGCGTACCTCTGCGTTTAAAAAAAATAAAATAGGTGAGCATTGCCCACCTACCTAATTTATCCTTTCACACAAAGAACTTGCTTAAGTGTTGCTACAACCTCAACCAAATCTGCTTGATTTGCCATCACTTGTTCTATCGGCTTATAAGCACCAGGAATTTCATCTAACACACCCTCATCTTTACGGCATTCTACGCCATTTGTTTGTTCTATCAAATCATCAAGTGTGTAGACATTTTTTGCCTTATTTCTAGACATCAAACGCCCTGCACCGTGGGAACAAGAACAGAAGCTGTAGGCATTACCCTTACCTTTAACGATGAAAGACTTTGCTCCCATCGAACCAGGAATAATCCCATAATCTTCAGTCTGGGCGCGGACTGCACCCTTACGAGTAACGTATACATCCTCGTCAAAATGCACTTCTTTTTCGGCGTAATTATGATGACAATTAACCTGCAATAAAGGTTTAGTTGCTTTCCCACCGGCTAAATGCTTCTCAACTATATGCTTAAAACGCGCCATCATCACATCGCGGTTGACACGCGCATAGTCTTGTGACCATTGCAAATCGTGCCAGTATGCTTGGAATTCTGGCGTACCAGCGACAAAGTGAGCCAAATCAGGGTCAGCCAATTTATTACCTGCCATTTTTGCTAATTCTCTGGCTGTGTGAATATGGCACTGGGCGAGTTTATTGCCGATGTTACGCGAACCAGAATGCAACATCAGCCAAACTTGATTCTCTGTATCAAGGCACACTTCAATAAAGTGGTTTCCTCCACCGAGAGAACCCATCTGTTTCATGGCTTTACTTTGCAGGTCTTGCACGCCACGATGCAAATCTTTAAAATCATCCCAGTGTTGCCAATTGGTAACAGATTTTTCAACGTCTTTGTTTTCGTTGAATCCAGTAGGGATTGCTGCTTCAATATCCAGACGGATTTTCTTTAGTTTACCTTCTAGTTGTTCGGCGGTAAATGATGTTTTGATCGCACTCATACCACAGTTATGAACAAATACGCCAGCTTTTAACGCGAAATTATGGTACTCCGGTACTGTTAGACAGTAAACATCTTCTGTGTAACTTAGGGGATTTACTGCTACAACTTTGTGATTGCATTGATGTTCTTTTCTGCGGTGATTGTGGAGTCCAATTGGAGTTTTGACATCTACACCACAAATCTCACAGGTATAGTATCGGTTAGCAATCTCTTGAGACTTTTCTCTCCCTTTTTCACTCTTATTATATTCAACTAGATATTGTTTACCCCGATTACCATTACCTGCGACTGCATTTTTAAAATGCTCTGGTTGGTGTTCCATGTACTGAAGGATATTTTTAGTTCCCCGTTCAGCATAGTATTGGTATCCTTCTGGAGTTTTTGCTTTTTGAGCAAGGGATGCAACTCTTTTCTCTTCAAATTCGGCAGACTGCCAGTATTGGTTACGCTCCACTAGAGAGCGGTGGTAAGCAGAATGATCGCAATTGCCCATGAATTCAAGATTCTCTGGTCGATTATCGGATTCATGGAAATTCTGATGATGAATAACTGTTTTCTGTCCCTCAAATCTCGGAATCTTGCCGAGTAATCCAGACCTGGCAATAATCCAGTGTGCTTTTTGCCATTTGCTGGAGTATGGCTGAGTAATCAGGGTGTAACCATCTTTGTCAGTCTTGGAGTAAAAGGGCATTAAGGAAGTCTCTGCTTGAAGCAACTGAGCTTCTTTATAGGTTCCGTCCCGAAGCATGAATTGATGATCGGGAGTACAAATAATTTCTTCGCCATTATCCAGAATCACTTTCACTAGTGAAGCATTTCGTCTAGTCAACTTAGCAGTTGCTTGAGCCGCAACGATTTTTCCTGTTGGCGTACAAGCATAAACAATAAATTCTTTACCCCAATCCATTAGGTCTTTAATACTATAGGATTTACCATCCACTACAGGAATTAAGGTATCTCCTATGAAGCAACCGATATCCACACCGACAGCAGCTGGTATAATTGCCTCTTTGGTTGCAATTACAGAACCCACTAAGGCACCTTTTCCTAAGTGAACATCTGGCATTAATGCCACGTGCTTAAATACAAATGGTAATGATGCCACATTCTTTGCCATCTTGGTTTCTTCTGACCCCAAAGAGTGGTTTGCCCAAGATAATACGGGTGCTGGTGTGGTAATTTCTAACTTTTCGTAGGGCATAATTTTTTCTATTTTGGATTTTAAATTTTAGATTGGGCAAATTATTGGTATGACTTATAAAGCATTACCTAGTTAGTTGTAGCAATTTAAATGTTGTGTCGTCTTTCATTTGACTTGCTCAATTTTCGGGCAGATGAAAAACTACTCTTAGGGAGTAACACATATACTACAAGTGTAACAACAGAGATTACAAACGTCAAGCCGATCGCCACAGAGAAAGCAGATATTTCTCAGATGTATTAAAATTTGTAAAGAAAATTACTCTGGTTAAATAGCCCCTTAAAGTTCTGACACAATATGGCAGTGCGTCAAGATACAATCTGGGAACGTTTTTTATCGCCTGTAATGCGTCTTTTGATTGATGAAGACGGGTTGCGGCGTTACGCTGATAGTATTGACTGGGAGAAAGAGAGCGATCGCTTCCAACGAGATGATGTCATAATTCCCTCGTACTACAGCAGTCAAAATTTTCACGGGATTATAGGCGGATATCTCAATTCCAGTGCAGCAGTTAGTTACGATCCGATTACGCAATACGTTTTACCACCTAATGAAAGTATTGTGCGTCAGGCTTTAGTTGATGCCGTTAAGGTAAAACCACTACGCATACTTGACTTAGGTTGTGGCACAGGTTCCACCACTTTGATGTTAAAGCGGGCTTTCCCCCAAGCGGAAGTTATTGGTTTGGACTTATCCCCTTATATGTTGGTAAGGGCGGAAGATAAAGCTAGAAATGCTGGTTTAGATATAGTCTGGCGACACGGGAATGCTGAAAAAACTGGTTTTAGGGATGCAACATTTGACTTAGTGACAGCTTCTTTGCTATTCCACGAAATACCAAAGGAGGTGTCCCTAGCAATTTTGCGGGAAAGCTTTCGGTTGCTGGTAACTGGAGGGCAAGTATTAATTCTAGATGGGAATCAGAAGACTCTGCGTCAGTTAGAATGGCTTAATGATGTTTTTGAGGAGCCATATATTCGTGAGTATGCTGCTGGTAGTATAGATGCGAATATGGGTGCAGCCGGATTTGAAGCTGTGCGATCGCAAGATGTATGGTGGATAAATCAGGTAACTAGCGGCGTTAAACCCCTCGCAGCTGCAAATGTCCGTCGGTATACTCCCACATCAATAGATAATAATGATTTGGAGGGACTTGGATCTCCAGCATTTGGCATAATGGCATGAGTTTAAAGGCAGTTCTCTTTGATTTTAATGGTGTCATCATTAACGATGAGCCAATCCACCTCCAACTGATAGATGAGATTCTCATTGAAGAAAATCTCCAACCCCAAAAGGTGAATGAGCGTCAAGCTTCTTTGGGACGTAGCGATCGCGCTTGTTTTCAGCAATTACTCGCTAATCGTGGTAGAGTAGCCGATGAAAACTATTTAACTCAGTTGCTGTACCGAAAAGCCCAAGCTTACGCGGTGGAATTAGAGAAAATAGAGAAACTGCCTTTATATCCAGGTGTAGAAGATTTAATATTTCAGGTACGCTCGCGGAATCTGAAACTAGGATTAGTCAGTGGGGCTATTCGCAAAGAAATAGAATTGGTACTCCATCGCGCTAAACTAGCCCAACATTTTAAAATTATCGTTGCCGGTGATGACATCACCACCAGTAAACCAGAACCCGATGGTTATCTACTGGCAGTAAAACAGCTGAATAAAGAATATCCTGAATTAAATCTTCAACCACACGAGTGTCTGGCAATTGAAGATACCCCAGCAGGTATTGCAGCAGCCAAGCGATCGCAAATGCAAGTTGTTGGTGTAGCGAATACTTACCCATTTCATATGCTCCAGCGCTGCTGTAACTGGACTGTTGATTATCTCAGTGATTTAGAACTCGAACGCGTACAGAAGGTTTATTCCCAAAAAGAACCTCAGCCATCGGCAACTGAATGTTAGAATCCTATATGGTGATAGTATATTGAGTTAACGAGTAATATTACTCTGGACTCAGCACTTATTAAGGGGAATTAGCTCAGTTGGTAGAGTGCTGCGATCGCACCGCAGAGGCCATCGGTTCAAATCCGTTATTCTCCATATGTCCATCTAAACCTCCGAGGTACTCCCGCCACAACGAAGTTAGGAGCGGCGATGCGGAGATTCACCCCGATAGACGTTAAGCTGCGCTTAACGATTGAGCTGACTTTTCCCGTTAAGTCGTGAAACGACGAAATAGCAAGGGTTTGCACACTACATTTTATTCTCAACAATTTAAATTTAATGAAAATGAATTACGAGAGAATAGGGCTTTGGGCTAGGGATATAGTAAGCGATCGCTCCATCAAGGAGATAACGGGAAAAGTCAGATTTTGTTATCTGGTCAATTAATTTGTCGCTCTACAAAAGCTTTTAAGGCAGCAATAATTTGAGTATTTGCTTTAGGAAAAGTAAATTGCTCCAGCTGTTCCAAAGTTACCCAGCGAATTTCATCGGATTCCAAAGGTTGGGGAACACCTGTAACATGGCGACAGTGATGTACTGAGAGAGTAACGCGCAAATCTGTATAGGTGTGGTCAATAGTAATCAGATGCTCTCCTACTTCAATTACTATTCCCAGTTCTTCGGAAATTTCCCGTTGAATACACTCTTGAATAGTTTCACCAGGCTCAATTTTACCACCAGGAAATTCCCACAAACCACCCATTGCTCCTTCTGGACGACGGCGATCAATTAAAATTTGCCCTTGGTTGTTCCAAATTACTGCAACACCAATGATTTTATGGGGTGGGAAAGAACTGGTTTCACTCATAATTGATTGACAAGAGGGGATGATTAATAACAAAACTCGGCAGACTAGTTTTAACTCTGCCGAGTTTTGATTTTTCAAATTTCAACCTTAATGCGTCACTGTTTTGGATATTTTAAAAAATCTAGCTGATTAATGATTGGGAATTAGGGGCAAAGATTTCGCAAAGGCTTATTTTCAATTCCTATCGCCGTAACTGTAACTAGCTATTAACCCAACAATTTTGAATTTTCCTAAATTTTATATTTCTACTCAACTTCGGTGTTGTTGGTTTCAGATCCTTGTAAGGCGATTTCAAAATTCATTCTCTGTTCGGCGTTACGCAAGAAATAACCACTAATCATCGCAGAAGCGAGAAGCCGACCCAGACTTTCCCGACTGGTGCTGACGGTAATGCCAAAGTGTTCTGAAGGTAAATTACCCAATAGTCCTGTAATATTCCGTTCCATCACCTGAAAAACTTCGGCAGATGTAGGTTTAGATAGCTGGGTAACTGTCTCTGGACTCAAGGATTTAACGTACTGCCATAGTAAATCGCTAGTTTCTGATTCGCTATTGAAAAACTCTGAGACACGATTGGATGGGTTACTCATTATTTAGCTCCTTAACTACCACTAATGGCTATGGTGCTTGTAATTTAAATACTAATACCTATTTTGGATTTGACTTAGCTAGCTATAGCTATTTTCTCTTCCTATCAGCTAATGTAACAGCCCAGCTTTCTGGTGGAAGTAGGTGTAACCGTACTAAAGTCAGCGTATTTTCTCACCCTAACAAATAAAGTAACGAGTGAGAAGTTAATTAAAAACTCCTCACTCCTGTAAAGACGCGATTAATCGCGTCTTTACTCCTAACCTTCCCCTAACTTGCCAAATATTCGCCCATGTTGGCTTTAGACTTGCGAAGTTTGGTTAAAGCTTCCCGCTCAATTTGCCTGACTCGTTCCCGGCTGATGTTCAATATTTCACCAATTTTAGCCAGAGTCAGCGCTTGCCCATCAGTTAAGCCAAAGCGTAGCGTGATTACTTCCCTCTGTTGTGGCGTGAGATCACCCATCAGGCGATCTAAGTCATAAGATAGGGAAGATTGCATGACAAACTCTTCTGGAGATGCTCCCGGATCTTCCAGCATTTCTCCGAGTTCAGTGTCGTAATTATCACCTAACCGCAAATCTAAGGAAAGGGGCAAACGCGCCTTTTCTAGATACTCTCGTACTTGTTTGGGGGTCAATTCTAATTCTTGAGCTAGCTCACCAGCAGTAGGAGCGCGTCCCAACTTTTGAGACAATTGGCGCTGTGCCTTTTTAATTTTATTTAATTTTTCAGTAATATGGATAGGGAGCCGAATGGTGCGAGCTTTTTCGGCTATAGCACGAGTGATAGCTTGCCGAATCCACCAATAGGCGTAGGTAGAAAACCTGTACCCTTTAGTGGGGTCAAACTTTTCTACGCCCCGTTGCATACCAATACTACCTTCTTGGATCAAGTCTAGTAAATCGACGTTGCGCTTTATGTACTTTTTGGCAACGGAGACTACCAACCGCAAATTGGCTTCTACCATCTTCCGCTTGGCAATCTCACCATCAGCGATCGCTTCGTTCAATTCTGGTGGTTCTAACTTTGTTACTTTGGCCCACTCTTCTAAAGTCGGTTGACGACCTAACTGGGTGGCAAGAGATTCTCTTGATTCGTGCAAAGTGCAGGAACGCTGCACCTGTTTACCATAAAAAATCTCTTCCTCGTGGGTTAAGAGTGGCACACGGCCAATCTCACGCAGGTAAGTCCGCACGAGGTCTGTGGCTGTCTGAGCGGTCTTCATGGCGCTACTCTTTGGTAATGATGGGTTTGGCGGTAGGGTCATTCAGGGATAGATGCTTTGGTAGGGTGCTACCCAGTCAGACTGGGAACCTATGCTATGGTTTGCAATTTACGCGCCCGATCAACTCGGCTGCTCATAATAATCAAATTTAGGCTTCTTAACTGCTAAAAGTTACAGTTATTTCCTACTTTTCACAAGTATCTACAGTTAGATAAAAGGTAGCTTCTTAAACATTTATCTATGGGAGTCTTATTAAGAATTGTAACATTTATGAGAATGTTTTGGCTAGATGGCGACATTAAATTTCCTGGTTGTTCCAGTTCATGCAATCTCACCCTATCTCTCAAGGCTGACTAGAAGTCAATTTAAGAAATTATCTGGTTAACATAAGCTTCCTCATATTTGCTAAGGTATCTCTAATGAGAACTATCGTCATTCTCTTATAACAATTGCTTAATTTTTTTGGGCATTGGGTATGGGG
>CAZZZY010000274.1:0-7551 GCA_964658545.1 uncultured Acetobacteraceae bacterium
GACTGGGAATTCATTCCTAGTCGGGCTATGGGTTTGGCGTTAAGTTGACACGTATAAGCAGTGCTGTGCTCCTACCTGTGTACTTCATTTACCTGAAAAATGTTGTAGATAAACTGAAACTGGATTTTTCCCTCGTTCCCATACTCCGCATGGGAATTCATCTGGACTGCTGACTGAATGTAACAATGGTAAGTCGAGTTGTTTTCTTGTGTATACCGTAGCCTCATTTGCGGGGAGGGGTTCCGGCGAATTATAGTTAAATGAGCAGACATAATATGAATTATCTGTGTTTATAAGCTAAAAAACATCTAATTTGCATAATCGAATTAAACATAACTCTTGTAGGGGAGCCACTACGTTGGGCGGGTTCCCCGACTTGAAGCAAGTGGCGTTGGGCAACATGAGCGCCCAGGATGTGCAAGTTTATTTGTGGAACAGCTTAAATAACTTTAATCCTAGATTTCTTGCCAAAAATATCTTGAAAAAGGAAGAAAATCAGTGCTAACAGGAAAATGGTTTTTTATCGATTGGCAGGCAATCTTTGTTCCTAGCATCAGTGTCTTTGAGTTAATTATCCGTGGCTCACTGGTATACTTAGCGCTGTTCTCAGTGTTACGTTTCCTTCCTAGCCGACAACTAGGAACACTAGGAATTACTGATTTACTCGTAGTTGTGTTATTTGCTGAAGCAGCCCAAAACGCTATGGCAAGTAATTATACATCGATTACTGAAGGCGCTATTTTGGTAGGAACTGTGATTTTTTGGAGTTATTTGTTGAACTGGTTAGGCTATCAAATACCTCAGTTCCAACGTTTTCTGAATCAGCCACCGCTACTACTGGTCAAAAATGGTCGGATGATTCAGCGTCATTTGCAACGAGAGTTAATTACAGACGATGAGTTGATGAGCAAGTTACGTCAGCAAGGTGTGGAATTTTTAGCAGATGTGAAGTTTGCATATATGGAGGCTGACGGTAGGATTAGCATCATCACCTTTGACTCAAAAACTAATTCCGTCCCTGAGTCAAAAGTAGGACTAAAAATCGATCTACATTAATTAGACTGTAAAATATGACGGTTGTATTCTGTGCCGAATTGTGATTGAGCGCTATACTTTGCCCGAAATGGCTAATCTGTGGAGTGAAGCCTATAAACTAAAAACTTGGCTGCAAGTCGAAATTGCTGTTTGTGAAGCTCAAGCTGAACTGGGTTACATTCCATCTCAGGCGGTTGAGGAAATTAAGGCCAAAGCAGATTTTGACCCCAAGCGGGTGTTGGAAATTGAGGCTGTAGTCCGCCACGATGTAATTGCTTTCTTGACAAATGTCAATGAATATGTTGGTGAAGCCGGACGCTATATTCACCTGGGTTTAACCAGTTCGGATGTTTTGGATACAGCTTTAGCCCTGCAATTAGTTGCCAGCCTGGATCTATTATTGCAACGTCTGGAAGACTTGATTCAGGTAATTCGCCAAAAAGCACGGGAACATCGGCATACAGTGATGGCTGGCCGATCGCATGGTATTCACGCAGAACCGATTACTTTTGGTTTCAAGCTAGCTGGTTGGTTAGCAGAGGTGTTGCGACACCAAGAACGCTTGAGAATACTCCGCCAAACCATTGCCGTGGGTAAGATTTCTGGTGCTGTGGGAACCTATGCCAATGTTGAACCGCGTGTAGAAGCGATCGCTTGCCAAAAACTCGGACTCCAACCCGATACGGCCTCAACACAAGTTATCTCGCGCGATCGCCATGCCGACTATGTGCAACAATTAGCCTTGGTAGCGGCATCCATCGAACGTTTTGCTGTAGAAATTCGCAATCTGCAAAAAACAGATGTTCTGGAAGTTGAAGAATTTTTCGCCAAAGGTCAAAAAGGCTCCTCAGCCATGCCACACAAGCGCAACCCCATCCGTTCGGAACGGCTAACGGGAATGGCACGACTTGTCAGAAGTCATGCTGGGGCAGCCTTGGAAAACGTTGCTCTCTGGCATGAGAGGGATATTTCCCACAGTTCTGTAGAACGGGTGATTTTACCAGATGCTTGTACTTTGACGCATTTTATGTTGTCAGAAATAACCGACTTGGTGAAAAACCTATTGGTCTATCCTGAAAACATGGAACGAAATCTTAACTGCTACGGCGGCGTTGTGTTCAGCCAAAAAGTGCTACTTGCCTTGATAGACAAGGGAAGCAGCCGCGAAGAAGCTTATGCGATCGTTCAAGAAAGCGCTCACGCCGCTTGGAACAAGCCGGAAGGCAATTTCCAAAACTTGATTAGCAAAGACCCTCGCGTTACCGAAAAGTTGTCCCCAGCAGAACTAAAAGTCTGTTTTGACCCCCAGCAGCATCTCCAGCATTTAGAAGAAGTTTACCAACGACTGGGAATCTAGGATTAATTTGTGGTGAGCGCTTAAGCGCTTACTACAAACTTTTACTAAAAAAACCTGAGTTCGACGTAAGAGGCTTTTCAACGAAAAAATAAGGGTTTCAGGCTCTGACTTGCTACGTTGAATCCACGTAAAAAAAGAATATAAAAATACCAAAAATATTTAGTATTGCATTGCTAAAGACTGTCTGCTTGATGCTGGAATTATTGCCAAGACTGGGTAGTATAAATAACAGATATTTACTTATTTCTTAATGCTACGAGTGCTTTAATGATTGAAATCCTAGCCATACTTTCTGCCTCTGCCGCAGCAGGAATGAGAATAGGCATACCTTTGCTGATTATTGGATTATTGCAGGGTAGTGACTTATGGTCAGAAGTTCCAATTTTATCTCACATTTCTCCGCCAATATTGTTAGGCTGCCTCACCTTTTGGTCTTTATTTGAATTATTAGCCTCAAAAAAACTATGGGGGCAAAGATTGCTACAGGTGGTTCAGTTATTCATGTCTCCCATCGTGGGGGCAATTATGGGGTTAGCAGTAGCTAATGCAACAGCAACACCAGACTGGCTGATTGCTTGTATTGGGGGTTTGTTAGCTTTAGTACTCCAGCTAGTTCAAGTTGGTTGGTTCTATAGGTTACGTGGCTTACCCTTGTGGGTAGTTTTTCTTCAAGATATGTTGTGTGTTGCTCTAGTACTTTTTGCCTTTGATGCTCCCTGGCAAGGAGGATTAATTGCTTTAATACTACTTTGGTTTGCAGTTCGTAGCGCTAAACAGTGGTATGACTGGTATCACTAAACCGCTGATAAAAATCTACGCAAATCTGGGTAATGATACTCAAATCTATGTAGAGGGAAGTTAGCGGTTTATCTTCCAAGAAATCATCCTTAGCACCGTGGCTTGCTTTGGTTAGATTGCTCCAACCATCGCTTGACCAAAGACTCCCAGTTAGAGAATTTTTTATTGCAAAAGCCCAATCATGTGCAAGAAGCCGTGACCGGTAATTAGCTCGATGATTAAGGCAATGAAGCCCAGCATGGCAATCCGACCATTCCAGACTTCAGCGCTAGTAGTTAGACCCCACTCCCAACGCTCTTGGGGATACATTTTCACCATTTTTTTCATTTGGGCAGCTTGCGAAAGCTTGAAGCTGGGGTTTTTCAGCGCATCAATTACTAAGTCTGCAAGTGCATTAATAAATACTGGATGGGTATTAGGAGCAGGAACGCGGCGGAAGTTGTGAATTCCTGATTCTTCTGCTACTTCCCGATACTCAATATCAATTTCTTGCAGTGTCTCGATATGCTCTGAAACAAAACTGATTGGCACGACAACCAAATCTTTAACGCCTTGTGCGCCTAGTTCTTTGAGCGCATCTTCAGTATAGGGTTGCAGCCATTCTACTGGGCCAACACGACTTTGGTAAGCTAAGGTGTGGGCATTAGGACGATTGAGGGTCTGCATAATCAGAGCAGTACATTCCTCAATTTCCTGCTGGTAAGGGTCGCCAGCCTCTTCAACATAGCTTTTCGGAACGCCGTGAGCGCTGAAGAATATATGAACCTCGTCTGGATTAGAAAACTGCTCAAGTTCTTGGGCTATGAGTTCCGCCATTGCTTGGAGGTAGCCTGGTTGTTTGTACCAAGAAGGAATAACGGTATATTCAATGGGCTGAAGTTTCGGGTCTTCTTGCCAAAGTTTATCTAAAAGCCGGAAGCTGGAACCACTAGTACTGATAGAAAATTGGGGATAGAGTGGTAATATTACCAGGTGTTCTATATTGTCTTGGGTAATCTGTGCGATCGCTTCTTCTGTATAGGGATGCCAATAACGCATTCCTACGTAGATATTGGCTTCTTGCCCTAAATGAGCCAACTGTTCTTTTAAAGCTTCCCCTTGTGCTTCTGTGATCCGCCGCAATGGGGAACCACCACCGATTTGTTTATAATTCTCTTGAGATGTTCTGGTTCGCCGCGAGGCAATAAACCAGGCTAGGGGCTTTTGCAACCAGCGAAACGGTAGGCGAATAATTTCCGGATCGGAAAATAGGTTATACAAAAACGGCCCGACATCCTCTAGCTTATCGGGACCACCGAGATTGAGTAATAAGACGCCTACACGACCCATAGCAGTTACTTTCCCCCAATCTTTTCAGATTTTTTACTAATGTTAACAATATATCTTTATTAAATAATAAAGCTTAATAGCAAGGTAATATGCAATGGCAACAATTTTAAGGGATTGGAGTTACCGCTATCAGTGGTTATATGATGGTATTTCTCGTTTCACAGCCTTAAGTGTAGGTGGTGAAGCCCGTTTTCGGCAACTTGCTTTGCAAGGCTTAACAATTCACTCAGATACTCAGGTTTTAGATTTATGTTGCGGCAGTGGTCAAACGACGCAATTTTTAGTAAAACTTTCACAAAATGTAACAGGATTAGATGCTTCACCCAAGTCTTTGCAACGGGCGCGGCTAAATGTCCCTGAAGCTTCTTATGTGGAAGCTTTTGCCGAGGAGATGCCATTTGCAGATAATCTGTTTGATGTGGTGCATATCAGCGTTGCATTACACGAGATGCAACCTCAGCAATTACGAAAAATTATTAATGAAGTTTATCGGGTGTTGAAGCCAGGAGGGGTGTTTACGCTGGTGGATTTTCACGCTCCGACGAATCCGGTATTTTGGCCTGGGATATCACTGTTTTTGTTGTTGTTTGAGACGGAAACAGCTTGGCAATTGTTGAAAACTGATTTGGTTGGATTGTTAACTGAGACTGGGTTTAATGTGAGTGAGCCAATTTTATATGCAGGTGGTAGTTTGCAGGTGATACAAGCAAAGAAGTAAAAACACGCCCACCCTAGCGAATGGAATTCGCGCGCCAGTTGCTCATGAGGGAAACCCCCAACTCTTGGAGACGCTCCGCGTTGGCGGAAGTCTCTCCCAATGTGAGAAGACCGCACTGGCTTGGCTATACGAGACTTTACCCACCGACCTGGGTTTCAAATTTATTGAGTCCGCGTAGGCGGCGGTCAACCGGTTTGTAGTGAGGACTTTAGTCCTCTCTGCGAGACACTGTTCGCGTTCAAATGAGGGTTAGAGCCGCTCACTACAAACTAATCTCAAGATTTTTTAAATTACTTAATTGTTATATTCAAATTAGCATGATGAAATTTTGAGGTTAATAAAAATGACACAGGAATTAATAGACCTCAGAACTTGTATCCAGGAAGGACGTTACGCAGATGCTTTAGCAATTGTTGATGAGTTAGAGGGAATGAGTAAACAAGCTATTCTACGGAATATCCAAGCTTATTTAAGGATTCTGCTGATTCATTTGATTAAAAACCAACTAGAGCAACGATTAACAAATTCTTGGGTTGCTTCTATTCGTAATTCCCTGATAGAAATTAAGAAACTCAATATCAAAGACAATAAAAAATCCTATTATATCAATTTAAATGAATGGGATACTTATATTGAAGATGAAATAGAAGTAGCAGTGCGTGATGCCAGTGTGGAAGTTTTGAATGGAATTTACAATGAATTTCAACTGGCTGAAATGGTGGATAAAAATCAGATCATTCAAACTACGTTGAAGTTTTTGGCGCTAACTTATTCTTATTCAGTTAAGGATTTACCCGCAGTTGTGGCTGAAAATTTAATTCAGCTACCTGGTGGAGAAGATTGGAAAGCAGGTAGGCGGTGAAAAAATGACACAGGAATTGATAGACCTCAAAAAAAGTATTTTGGAAGGACGTTATGCAGATGCCTTGGCAATTGTTGACGAATTAGCAGGCATGAGTAAACAAGCTATTCTGCGAAACATCCAAGCTTATTTAAATGTTTTGCTGATTCATTTGATTAAGAACCAAGTAGAACAACGATTAACTGGTTCCTGGGCAAATTCTATTCGGAATTCCATCCGAGAAATTAAAAAGTTGAATATCAAAGATAATAAAACATCTTACTATATTAATTTAGATGAATGGGAAAGTTTGATAGAAGAGGAAATTATTGAGGATGCGATCGCTGATGCTAGTGAGGAAGTGATGAATGGAGCATATAATCAATTCCAACTGGCTGAAATGGTAGATAGAAACCAGATAAATCAGACTGCTTTGAATTTTTTGGCGCTAACTTATTCTTATTCAGCTAAGGAGTTAGCCTTATCTGTGGCTGAAAATTTGACTCAGCTACCCGGTGGAGAAGATTGGAAAGCAGGTAGGCGGTGAAAAAATGACACAGGAATTGATAGACCTCAAAAAAAGTATTTTGGAAGGACGTTATGCAGATGCCTTGGCAATTGTTGACGAATTAGCAGGCATGAGTAAACAAGCTATTCTGCGAAACATCCAAGCTTATTTAAATGTTTTGCTGATTCATTTGATTAAGAACCAAGTAGAACAACGATTAACTGGTTCCTGGGCAAATTCTATTCGGAATTCCATCCGAGAAATTAAAAAGTTGAATATCAAAGATAATAAAACATCTTACTATATTAATTTAGATGAATGGGAAAGTTTGATAGAAGAGGAAATTATTGAGGATGCGATCGCTGATGCTAGCGAGGAAGTGATGAATGGCAAATTTACTCGATCTCAGTTGTCAGTGATGTTAGATAAAAACCAGATTTTAACTACAGCTACTAGTTTCCTGGCTTTAACATACACTTATTCGCCAAAGGAATTACCAGCAATTATGGATGATTATCTCAGTCAATTAGCTGGTGGAGAAGAGTGGATAAATCGGGGAGAATAAAGCGATCGCGACCAAGTTTCAATCCCTAATAGGGATTTTGGTGAATTGCAATGGAAATAACTCTCAGGGATAAACAGTACAAGGCTGGTTTCAATCCCTAATAGGGATTTTGGTGAATTGCAATCTTCTAGCTAATATTATTCTTAAGTCAAATGCTACCACGTTTCAATCCCTAATAGGGATTTTGGTGAATTGCAATCTGAACGATCGCCTCTAAAATATCGCCTATGTCTGTTTCAATCCCTAATAGGGATTTTGGTGAATTGCAATAAATTCTTATAAGCCCAGACAAACCATTTCGACTTGTTTCAATCCCTAATAGGGATTTTGGTGAATTGCAATGATATGATTCCGAAGGTCAAGCTATAGAAGTAGTGTTTCAATCCCTAATAGGGATTTT
>CAZZZY010000275.1:0-7549 GCA_964658545.1 uncultured Acetobacteraceae bacterium
CCCTGTTTTACGCTTTTGTGCCCATTGACGAGCATCTCCCATGTCTTCGTTACAATCTTGATACCATTTATAAAGGTCTACATCTACTGTGGCAATCAGTTTCAGGGTGATATTTGTAAATTTAACTACCGTAGGTGTAGCTTGACGAGTGATTACACCATTTTTTGAAGAACCATGAATTTCCTGAGCAGGGGTATTTTCAACACCTAGGCCACTAACTTCTTTGATGAATTTATCAGTAAGTCCATCGGCTTCAAAGTAAAATTTACACGCGGTTAAATATTCACCATGACTAGGCATAAATTAGCTCCATATGTTTGAGATTAGTTGGAAAAGACTGTTTTGAAAAGAGAACGTGGTAAGTAGGCTCAGTTTAGCTGCTAGTAACACACCATCAACATCAACTATTCTCCATCTTCCACACCATTCCATTGGCTAATACGGAAGACGACGAATTCAGCCGGACGTACCGGACAAACTCCGACTTCAATGTATAAACGACCCAGAATCATTGTTTCTGGAGGATTCAATTCTTCGTCGCATTTGACATAAAATGCTTGTTGTGGTGTAGCTCCAAACAATGCACCTTCCCGCCAAATACGCTCTAAGAAGTTGCTAACTGTACGTCGTACTCTTGCCCAGAGGTCTTCATCGTTGGGTTCAAAGACTGCCCATTGTGTACCTAGTTCTATAGATTTTTCAATGTAGCTAATCAAACGCCGCACGCTGATGTAACGCCATTCTGTTTTGTCAGGTTCTACGAGAGTTCTTGCTCCCCAAATACGAATACCTCGGTTGGGAAAACTGCGGATACAGTTTATCCCAATGGGGTTTAAAAGTTCTTGCTCGCGGAAATTGGTTTCGTAAGCTAGACCAATTACACCTCTGGGTACTTCGTTGGCAGGTGCTTTGTAAACTCCTCTGGTTTCGTCGGTACGTGCCCAAACACCCATGATATGACCGCAGGGGGGTACAAGAATCGGTCTGCCACCGTTACGCGGATTTGGAACTTTAATCCAAGGGTAGTAGAGAGCTGCGAACATGGAACGACGATTGAATCTTTGCAACCAATCCATGACCTCTTGGGGTTTGACGCATTCTGCTGGAGGGTCGAGTACAACCATCCGATTGGGTGGGTTGGGGATATCTCCACTAGCTGAACCTTCGCACATTGCCACCATCAGCTCCATGATGCCGTGAACTTGTTCTAGGTTCATGACACCAGCTTGATATGCTCGCATCAAGTCAGGGCAAGCTAACATGGTGATTTCGTCAATTTCAAAGATACCGCGTACCCCCGTGCGATCGTCACGTACCCCTTCGACATCCTGTGAAAATCTATCAGGTGGGGAGGGAACAATAGGTGGTGCAAGTTCGTACTCACCGTTAGCTGGTCGTCGTCCTAGGGGTTGTCCACCTTGGGATACGTCTCTAATTGTGACATACATCGAATTTCGCAAAGCTGCAACAGCATAAGTGGCTATTTGTGCTGCTGATTCACGGTTCATGGTTAGATTCTCGTATTGTTCGAGAGTCTCTTCACCTCGACGAAGTTGGATTGTGAAATATTCACCAGTGTTTGGTGGGGTTTCTCCTTCTGTACCTTCAGGCAAGGGACGGGGGGTACTGTCAGAAATTAAAATACTTATTGCTCCACCAGCTGCTTGTTCTGCTCGTAAGGTAAAGCTGAGGCATGGACGATTTCCTCGATCATTAATTTGTAAGATAGCAGGTTCTGCATTAGCAGGTTTTGGTGTCCCTGGTAATGAAGTACCAATACTTGTTATCCAGCAACGACCACCACCATTCATAAAGTAGCCGTAAACAGAAAATGGTAAATATGCATCAAAGTCTGTGAAGCCGTTAGAACCTTTGCGTGCAAAGTAGTTAAGATATTGCGTCCAGTTTGTAACCAGCATGGGCTTGTATAGTTCAGCCCCTTCCCGGACATCTTCTGTAAAGCCGACAAATCCTGCTACTGCTGTACTAACACCCTCTATTGGTCGGCTACCTCGGTCTATTTCTTCAACGTAAACACCTGGAGCAAAATAGTCAAGTCTTGCCATGTAAACCTCTCGATTTTAAATTTTAGATTTTTATGAGTTTTGGTTACAGATTCTCGACTTACAGCAGTTCTCATGTATTTAGACGACACTCTTGATTCCTCTGGAGTGTCTCTGCGCGACGGACACTTTGCTCAAGTCGGGAAACCCGCCCACGCAAGTGTCCTCCTCTGCCTGAGATAAAAACAATGTGGTTCATTTACCTGAACATTGCTGTAATTTAAGAAGTCGGAAATCTAAACTCCCACGACAGGTGTGAGCAAAACTTCTTTAAAAGTGTAGTTTTGACTGTCTACCAAGAAATTACAGTTTTGGTTTGTATAGCCAGAACATGAAAGAGTTAAAACATAGTTGCGTGGTCTTAAATCTTCAAAGAAAAATACTCCTTCTTGATCGCTAATCGTAGATTTGTCTGTTCCCATAATGCTAATCTCTGAATTTGGGAGTGGAAGATTGTTTCTTGCACTTTTGACTAAACCCGCGATCGCTACTTTTTTGGTGATAACTTTATTATTGCTGTTACCGTTTTTGTGTAATTGGTTTTGGACGCTAAGAATTCGCTCTAATACCAACGGAATGGAAGTTGGTTCGGGTTCAAAGGGTATTGTGACTGTTAGGTACAAGGCTGGACGCAGGGGGACAGTTAAAGAACTCCACAAAGAACCTACTTCTATAGGGGGTTCTTGGGATACAGACATCGACAAATTTCCATAACCTCGTAGTTCGGGAGACAAAAATTCTTCTCTTAAGGAACGATGACGCAACAGTAATGTCAATGCTTCCGTTAACAAGCGATGTTCCCCCAAGGCGGTGGTATCCCAAATAGTTAACAATAGCGACACATCAAACCAACTGGGGGGCCAGGTAACAGTGGCTGGTTGAAACCTACCTCGATCCAGATTGCGTTCAACCTGTCTACCAGAGTGCTGTACTTGCTTGCTTTCACGAATATCGTAAAAATACAAGTTCAATGTAGCCCCTGTAACCTCGTCTCTGTGACTTCCCGGAGGGCTAAAGTCAATTTGTTCTGTGCTTGTCAGGGAAGTTCCTCCAGCTAGGATTTCCGCTAGGCTTTGAAGAAGGGAGATAAGCATGATGCTGGCGATCAAGTTGAGATGGATCTAGATTAAAAGCATTTGCACAAAATGTTAATTAGACTTTTGTCGAGATTGTTAATCAGTAAAAATTCAGTAGCCATAGCCGGGGAGAATATTAAGATAAGCTTAACATTGAAATATTTGTGAAACCCTTTATTTTGGGAAATGTTCGGTTTCCTTAAGTCAACACAACCAAGGAAAAGATTAGGGTTTGAGGTTTTGAATTATTAACTTATATTTTGCTAAATTAACTCTCTTGACTGACAGAATTTGGGACTAAACCCCGATAGAGAAAAGACTATAGGTTTCAAAGTAGACGCAGTTTATTGATTAATACCTGAATTTTATTATTAAATTTTATTGCGAATCATGATTTTTATGACGAGTTTAAGTTTAATACAATTATCTAATCTCTTTTGTTCACTAAATACACAGCCACTATATTAAGTGTCAGGGTAGATGATAGAAGTATCAATAGTGGCTAAAGTTTATGGTGCGTACTCTTCCTAAGCTTGTTTCTGTGTCTAATTTTCTCATTTAGTACTTTGTATCATTTGATATAAACATCTCAGCAAACGAGTCAAGCTAGTGAGTAAAGCTATGGCGATAGACTTATCTGTCCAGCATGTTAACGCTAAAAGTAAAACTTCTCAACTAATAGATTTACAAAGCTTCTGTCAGGAACATCTTGAACAGTTAACCATTCAGTATCCTATTTGCTTTGCTCGTATTGTATATCATGATACATTTAATAAATCACATCAGGAATTAATTAATTATGCTCAAGAACAGGCTCCTTTACCTCAAAATTTCATAAGTTATTTTCGCAAAGAAGAATGGTTGACTGAATATTATGAGGCTTTTACTTTAAATAGAATTAGCATCGATAACTTGGGATTAGTATGTTATGTATGTCCCTTCGGATATAGAAATCAAAAGCCTGAATATGTTCAGGTGCTTGCGAGAGAACATCTTTCTCCAAGTATACAAAAATATGTTATTCAATCTGTTTTACTGTTAAGTAAATATTTTGATATTTACTCAGAATGGAAACAACAAAGAGCAGAAATTCAGTTACTTGAACATATAATTCAACGTGCAACGCATCAAATACGTAACTCATTAGGGTTGATTGGTCTTTATGCAAAAAACTTATGTTTTGAGGTACAGAAAAATCCTGGTAGAGAACAAGCAAATATAATCAGCGAAAGTATTCAAGAATTAGACGCTAATTTAACTGAGTTGATTTATTGCAGTCATCAAGAGAATTTAAGAGCAAGTTTGCAAGATTTACGCATTTTGGTAGAAGAAAGCGTCAGAAAATTACTTCCTTTTACGGAGCAAAAGAAAATCCGAATTTTATTACCAAATACATCTACTTTTTTGTTTGTAGACCGTTTGCAAATCAAGCAAGTATTCGATAATTTACTTAGCAATGCTGTTCATTTTAGCCCAGAGCGCGGAAATATTCAAATGAGTTGGCAAGTGTTTCATAGCGAAGTAATTATCAAAATATCTGACCAAGGTTCAGGATTATCTCAGGAAGATGTACAAAATATATTTACACCCTTTTACTCACGTCGTCCAGGTGGTAATGGGCTGGGTTTAACTATTGCAAAAAAAATTATTCTTGACCACAAGGGTAGTATTTGGGCACAGAATTCGCCAGAAGGAGGTGCCCAATTTTTTGTAGTTTTACCTCGACCAAAAGTTGTTTGAATATTTTTCAGTATTTATTGTATAGGCAAAAATAAAAAATCATAAATTTTGAGTTATTAGTTTGGTAAAATCATTTTTTTATTTCTAGGGTTAGAGAACTATTTTTGCTTTCTCACTTCATCTCGTCCAATTATTTGTTGAGCTTAATTTTATGAATGCCATTGAAACTATTTCTATTCTCTTAGTTGATGATGAAGACCGCTTTCGTCAAGGATTGAGAACTCTGATAAATTTTTATACTATTAATGAGTCTCTATCGTTAGAGGTAGTGGGTGAAGCAAGAAGCCAGGAAGAAGCATTAAGATTAGCAACTCAATTGTCTCCATCTCTAATTTTATTAGATTTAGAACTTGCTGGTGGAGATGGAATTACAACATTATTCAAACTCAAAGAAATATCTTATGCAGGAAAAGTTTTAGTCTTGTCAGGACATCAAGAAGATGATTGGATATTTAGAGCTATGCAAGTAGGTGCTGCTGGGTATGTATTTAAAACTCGTTTAGCAACCCAATTATACGAGGCTATTAATACTGTTTTTAAGTCTGAAGTTTATTTACCTACGGAAGTTGCTAGTGGTTTTTTCCGTCGGTTTCAAGCTAGTTTCGATTCAAGCTGGCAAATTCGTCGCCAGCTACACTTGACAGAACGGGAGCAAGAAGTTTTAAAGTGGTTAACTCAAGGAGCTTCTAATGAGGAAATTGCTCAATACTTATATGTCACTGTTGCAACTGTCAAGGCTCATTTAACTAGTATTTTTGCCAAATTGGAGGTGACAAGCCGTACTCAAGCTATTGTTACAGCCTTAAAATTAGGACTAATTCAAGCTTAGTTAGATGTAGGTTGGATAGGCACTTGCGTCGGTAAGGTTTATAATTTTAGCGCACTGCCGTTGAAGCAAAGAGGAAGACAAAATTTAAGTCATAATCTGAGGTTTGGATACGCTAAAATACCACTTGCTACAACGCGGGTTCCTCGAGCAACGCACTAGCTCCGCAACCTACAATTATTATAAATAAGGGGTAAAATCATTGGTTATCAAAAAAAATTTATATCAAGAATATAGGTGTTATTGTAATGCACCTTTAAATTGCGATCGCCCCTTGCAAACTTTTATCGATACACCAGAAGTGAAACATCTTCGGGTAAAGTACTGTACTGGTTGTGGTTTTCCGGCAATTATTGCCGAGAATACAGAGATTAAAGGTAATCAGATCTATAAAGTTACCAGTTTCCTCGGTCCGCGAGGATTGGGACGTATGTATTCAGGAATACGTATCGATAATAACCAACCTATCGCGATCAGAGAATATTTACTACCTAATCGGACTTTTGATGATGAAGAGACTCGTCAGCGTCAAGAAACTTTTAAACTTGTAGCAGGGGTAAGTCTTGCGGATGGCAGGAATCAGAATTTTCGTTTCATTAATCCTGTAGAAGCGATCGCAGACGAACGAGGAGAACGTTGTTATTTGATCATACAGGAAGCGGACATATCCCAAAGTTTAAGACAATATTTGCAAGAAAATGGTGCAATGGAAGCGCTACAAGTACGCGAATTTATCAACCAAGCATTACAAACCCTGCAATTTCTCCACACTCAAAAGTTGCGTTTACCTGCGAATCAAATCCAGCAAGGAATAGCTCATGGCAATATCAGCTTAGATAGTATTTTAATTAAATTAGAAGAAAAACCAAATAATCAACAGTTTTATATATACTTTTGTGATTTAGCAATTTGGGAATCTTTGTTTGAACATCCTCAAGTGCCAGCTTCACAAGCTAAACCAGAAGCAGATTTAATCTCATTAGGAGTAGTTGCATTTCATTTATGGATAGGACAAGATACTGATACTAATTCAGGACAAATTTTTAACTATAATGATGATAGGCTATGGCCGCATACCGATTCCTCTCTCAAGCAATTTATTCGGCAATTAATGGGCATAGATGCTACTTTTGAAAGTGCAGAAATAGCACGTAAAGCATTATTACAACTTCCCAAACTAGAACAAAACTATAATTTAAATGCTTCAGAGGCGCAAGAAGCACAAAAAAAAGGTTGGAAAAAATCTTGGTTTGTATTTTGGGTAATTTTAGCTTTAATATTGCTGGGAGGCAGTATTTGGTATGTTTTCAAGCCAGGTCCTCCCCAGAAGCGCGAAAATCCTCTTTGGTCTAGCTTAGTGCCCACTTTTTCTCAGGTTCCTAATCTGCCAACGGGAGAGTATACTTACACAGCAGAAAAAAACAGTACATGGAGTTTTATATTAACACGAAGCCCACAAACAACAAAATTGATTGCAGAAACTCTAAATAAAATCTCAAACACAACATTTAATTACCAACCGGTACAATCAGCAGAGGTCAGAATTAGTAGCTTACCATTAGAAACAGTTAGGGAATGCACAATACAATCGTGTAAAGCATACTTTACAATTACATCTTTTCCAGCAGAAGATGAAGGATTAAAAAGCCAAGCGTTTGCTAATGATGGTTTACTTGTATATGTAGCTCATAGCAAAAAAGACTCTAATCTGCCTCGGTTGCTTAAAGGTAGAATCAGCTTATCTACATTGCGACAAATTTATACTGGTAAAATAAAAAATTGGAAAGATATAAATAATCATCTACCAAATTTAGAAATCAAAGCCTACGCTCCCAAAGAACCTG
>CAZZZY010000276.1:0-7502 GCA_964658545.1 uncultured Acetobacteraceae bacterium
ATGGGCGGTGGCGATGATGCAATTGGGGTTTGCATGGAAATAGTTGTCTACTTTAATAATCCAGTTTTTCGGCATGGGTGGTTTCTGCATCTTAGCGACACATTCTCAATTATTCTTCTCGTGGGAAGAAGCTCGCGCTTAAAGATTATATTTCGTAATTTATGTCTAAAGTTAAAGTTGTTGCGACTGGCAACGTCTGAACAACTGGCGGCAGTCCCCACCCGATAGCGAAGTAGAGGCAGGTAGTTCAGTGCATACTCTCTAGGAACAGGACTACCCCTGCATGATTACCGCATTCATTCCGCAACACCTGCTTGGAGAGCGATCCGCCAGACTCATCAACTGCTCAAGGGCATGAAGTTGAAGTTTATCTCAACAGTCTTGGGGAAGGTTATCGGCGAACAATGCGGAAAGCACTTCACCCTATTTTATCACTACAGAGAGAGAAAAATAATACTCCTATCCTAAACCTCAAACATAATCATAAATTGAGTAAGCGCTCTAGGTGTAGCGAAATCAAATCAGAACTTTATTTTGCTACTTTGCGGTTTTAACAGATTTTCTAGCATCAGGCACTATGCAACGAATACAGGTTTCACAAGAAGAATCGATTGAATGACCACAGACTCCACAAGAAGGACAAATAAAACTACCATTATCTTTAGTATTCCAACAAGGAATTGCTAGTGTATTTCTCCCAAATACCTGATCAATCCATCCTACTTTTCGGTCGATAAATGAATTGGTATTTTCCCAACCTGACATTTGAATGTAAGGATAGCTAGCATCACATTTTTTGCAAATTCTAGTTCCCCATTCACTCTTACATCCGTTGCAACTACAATGAAAACACTGGCTATCCCGTGGTGTGAAATTATCGCTCAAATGGTGACAGGTGGGACAAAAAAGTAAAGGCTTAAATCGGTCTTGTATTTGATTAGGTAAACCTTCTAGCTGTTGCAGCTTATTAAGCTCTCCTTTGGCTGACGGTCCCTTTGCTTTGACTTGATTTATTAACTTAGAGAGACGCTCATTAAAGTTCCCTCGTTCTTCAGGACGGAGCGGACGTAGTAGTTTATGTTGATGTTTTTCTGCTAAAGTAATCCATTCTGTTTGTTCTAACAAAGTAGGTGGTAAACGTTCTGTAAGCAGGTATGGATATGCTTGATATTGTTGATTGCAAAACCACCATTGTAGAGCGCGAGCTATCCGCTCAACACTGATTACTTCCAAAGGACTAACTGGTACTAAAGCTAAGGATATTTCTCCGACAAAGCAATCATTACCTAGAGTATTGACTTGTCGTTGCAAATGCAGTGCTAGCTGTTGTCGTTCCTCTTCGGTTCCCGGATATAAAATGACTATCGATTCATTTTGTTGATTACAATCATTTTTCAAGTCATTAAGAATATTACTTAATAGCTTATCTTCTGAAATGGCGGTAAGTGGTGTTAGCAGCGGAATGAGTCGTAGATTTTGCAGCCCCTCTGATTGGATTAACAAAGTTCCTTCATCTTGCCAAGTGAGAGTGAGCTTACCTTGTAAACTATTAAATTGAATCACTTCACCAGGATGAGGAATGTGATAATTTTCTGCTTCAAATCCCAAACCTTCATCATTCTCATTTACGCTTCCTGTTAATGCACGACTAATTAACAATAAACAAAAAGACTCAAAACCTTTCAAAAGCTGCTGATAAATATCAAATATTTGCTGATTATTCTTAGTTTGTCCGCGCTTCCAAGGACTCCAAGCTTGCCAAATCTGATCGACATAACGATAGTGTTGATCATTAATTAGAATATTAGTACGCTTCAGGGTATTAGCAACTTCAGCCTGTTTAGGAATAGCACGATACAGTTCAGTATCCATCAATCCTCTCAGCTTATACTGTAACTGTCTCAGCATCTTCAAGGTTTCTTCTGCGGTTTTAAGAGCAGTTCCATCTTGGAAATGTTCACCCCATAAACTACAGATACGCTTGCGGTTTCTCCAATGAATATTGCGTGTCTCGCTGGAGAAATCATCTATCTGCTCCAACTCTTTTTGAAGTGCCTGGACTTCCCAAATCCGCTTTTGCAGATATTCCAACAAGTGATCAATCAGTCGAACTGTGACTCTGTTCTCGTAAATGTCGAGCAGATCCTCACGAATTAAACATAACACTCGTTTAGGTCGAACCTTGCGAATGGTGCGTTTTTCCCAGTCTTCGGTGTGAGAGGCCAAAAACTCAGTTGCATGAGGTGAGATTCGTTGGGCACGGGAGATGGGTAAGCGATCGCTCTCCATTTTGAGGTAAGTTCTAGGATGATGGCAAATTTCCTCGATATGTCCCAAGTGTTTTTGAATTAACTCTTCCAATGGCTGAGGACGAATTGTATCTCGTATATGAGGTACAAGAGGTGGAACACTCACCCAATCATCCCAAGATTTATTTTGAGACTTTAAATCCTGGCGTTTCTGCTCAAAAAATGGAATAGTTTCAATTAATAAATCAGAGGGAATTTGCCAACTTGGAAATGTTCTTACTTGGCGATTTTCATGAGATAAACGTAGTGACCAACGTTTTGTTGTATCCGGGAAAATATATACTCTAGATTGCGGTAAAATTTGAACTGTGTTGATGATTGTTGATTCTGTTTCTGTTAAAATCTGCCACTGGCCAAGTAAAAGATGATTGGGTAGGGTTGTGCTAGTCTGTTTATTAATTCGATTCCAGAACTGCATAATTAATAAATTCCTCGTTCATGTTGACGAAGTTCTTCTTGAATAATTGCTAAAGATTTCTCTAGCTTACCTGAATCTAAATCTGACCAATAGGTTTCAATTGTTTCTTGGAGTTCTCGCAAATCTCCTGCTTGAATGTCATGGCGATCGCGAATTTTCCGAAGAATTTTGGTTGCTAAAATATGGTCGGTTGCCTCAGTTAAAGAACCACCTGCTGCTAATACAACAGGTATAAAGTGGTTCATTTGTCGTTGCAGGCGATTCCCCCAACTTACTTTAAATCGCTCTCCTAATAGCTTCTCTAAGTCATTCTTGAAGAACTGAAATGCTCTGTTTGCTGCTTCGGCATGATTTTTTTGAGCATCCTCAAATGCTGTCTTCAAAGTTTTATAAGAAATAGGATGTCTAGGTGAAGGAGTGTAATCTAAGGTGAAGTTGGGGTGATTTCGCTCTAATTCCATAACATGAGCGCGATCATAGGTTTTATCAGCAAATTCCAAGGTTGTTTCATCTTGGTTAGCAGTGCCAACAAACCAAACATTAGGCGGAATTGCTAGGGTGTTTCTCTCGTGGAAAAGAGTAGGTGAAGGACGTTTTAAATCTGTATTGAGTGTGAGTAGAGGATCGTCTTGCTCCAGTTTAGATAAGAAGTCAGCAAAATATTGTTCTGGACGGGAGAGATTCATTTCATCCAGAATAATAATGTAAATTTGGTCTTTAAACTCTGGACACTGAGCTTCATACAAAGCTGTGAGAAATTCCGTTTCGTAGAATCGACCTTCAAAGGAGTTAAAATAGCCGATTAAATCTTGGCGATCGCGCCATCCTGCTTGCACTTCAATTACTTTGAAATTTTTTCTTCCTGCTCGCCCTAATGAACGAGCAAATGCAATTGGTAAACTTGTTTTTCCTGTTCCGCTAATACCTTGCAAAATATGCAGTTTACTCATTGCAATACCGCCCAAAAATGCGCGAATATCCCTATCAGAGTAATAAAGATGTTTGCCTTGAGTGCTATCTAATAAAGCAATACGGTAGCGTAAATCTTTGGCGAAATATTCAAGGTTAATTGTTTCTTGTGTTGTGCGAGTAATGCTTTGCAATTGAACGTCTTGATCCATGAAAGCACATCTCTCAAAAGGACTGCGATTTTTGGACTCTCCAATTGCATCCTCTTCTTGCTTTCTGAGTTCTCTTAAGCTTTCTTGCAAACGATTAATACAAATCTCTAAAGCTTCCTTCTGGCTGCGTAGCGTCTCCAATTCCAGAACTGCAATTTGATTCATTGCCGCTTTCCGCTTTTGTTCTTCCATCTGCATTTTCAATTGAGAACGCTGTGTTTCCCACTCTTCCTGCTGTATTAGTAAATCACTTAGCTGATTTGCAGCTTCTTCTGTAGGACGTTCAGACAACTTTTGTTCCAATTCATCATTAAGACGACGCGAAGCTTCCAGTTCTGCTAGTACCTCATCTGGAGTTCGTTGTCCGAATCGGCGATCTGCTTCAGCCCTCTGCATGAGCTTCGTTTGGAATTGTTCACGGATTTGTCGTGCTTCTTGAAGCTGTCCTTCTAGAATTTGAATTTTGACTTCAAGCCTTTCAACTCTAGCAGCAGAAAGTTGTTCGATTTTTTCATCCTGAAACTGCTTTTCTTCTTCAAATAATTCCTTGTCTGCCTGTAGTTTTCGTTGTTCAAACTTGACTTTTTTTCTGTCTTCTGTAATTTGCTTCTGTTGGTGTTCGATTTTCTGCCTTTCATCTTCTAATTCTTGCTCAAGACTTTTGCGCTTCTGAGCAATTTCCTCAGCTAATTTGCGCTTCTCTGTGGCAATTATTTCATAAAGATGTGATAATTCCTGGCGAAATTCTTGTACCTGATGATCAAATTGTTGCAGTACTGCCTGATTTTGGGCAATAAATCCTAGCTCGGCATTTAATTCACGTTTACGTACTTGCTCTTCATTCTTTATTAACTCTACAAATCTTTCCTTTATTTGCTTTTGTTCTTGATCGATATTTTGACGGTCTTGTTCCAGACTACTCAATTTAGTCTGTAGCTGACTTTTTTCAGTTTCTAAATCCTTTTGTTGAGTTTCAATTTTTTGAATTTTAGACTCCAGTTGTTTAGTGGCCTTATCAAAAATCTGGGCTTGATGCCATAATTCTTGACTATTAAAATTTTCTGGAGTAGATGAATCGGATGATCCTTTTAACTCATCTTCATCAATATCTTCCCTTGCTTGACTGAGTAATGTATCAACTTTCTCTTGATTTATTATTTCCTGATTGGCTGAATTGGATGGGGTAGATTTACTAGAAGTAGTGTTATCCCCGAATTTATTTGGGTTGCCTGAAGAACCTCCTTTACGAAATTTAGCCATACTATTCTCCAAAATAAAAAATTACGGTTGATAAGATAATTGCAGTGTGGTGGCAACTAATTTGTAGACAGTATCAATTTGTTGCTCTATATCTGATAAGTTTAATTGCTGGTTGCTTGCATGTCCACTTTGATTGCGTAGTTTTGCGAGTTCATCTAATTCTTGCAAGAAACTGGGATATTTTTGAGCAAGCGATCGCAATGGATGTTCGGGATAATTTATCGCAGTTAAAAGCGCCGCCAACACATGAGGGCGTAGAGATTGTTTCCCAGAATCGGCGGCTAATTTAATATAATTGCAATCAACGCTGAGTAAAGAATGAGGTAGTGGTGTCATAAACCCTATTTTATTAGCAACTTGATTGAGAAAATTACGGTTAAATCCTCGGTCTTTTCCAGATAAAGGTTTCCAACAATCTTTTGTGGGATAAATTTTTTGAAGTAAATGAAAAACACATTCGGCAGCTTTTTGAGCTTCTACTAAAATGTTATCTAGCTTGGCATAAATACTTTTTGAGTTTTCTAACTCTTTTGCCTCAAGATACGCTCGTTCAACTGTCACTAACCGTTCCAATAAATCCTGCGATCTCCTAATTTCAACAGTTAATTTCTGCTCAACTTGTAAATTAGCCTCTCGATTAGCTAATTCCACCCAATCGGCAAACCCAATATCAGCTTCATGACGCTGCTTTCCAACCATCTTCAACAGCAGTTTTTCTAGTCCTTTAATTGTTTGTTCTCGCTCATGTTTTTCAAACCGGCGACGCAACCAAGGACTATCACTGACTCCGAAAGGATCACAAACATTCCAGATATTTGCACTGAAGACATTTTTAGGAGTATACAAGCAAGTAGTTAGCCATAAATCAATCGGTTCCTCATCAATGAATGAGATTCTTTCCAAGTATGGAACCTGCTGCAACATCCAAGTGTCTTCATCATCGTCATTAGACTGGCTGGAGTTGCGGAGTGCGCGATGATGCTGGCGAATTGCGTTGAGAATATCACTGGGCGATGGTTGTATTCTGATGGTGTCGGTAATGTTAATCGGCAACGGCATAAATGGTGTGCGATAATCGGGTTTGCCCGTTGTACCCAGTACTAATTCTGGAAAGCCTGCATCATTAAAGCGAACCTCAGCATAAGATTCCCGTTCCGCAAAACGCGGCAATAATTCACCTGTCCAAGGATCTTGAAACACGAATCCAGCAGCTGCATCTTGACTGATCAGGGTTTCGTCTTCGAGAATTTTCAGACCGTGTGCTGTGGGTAAACCACGCGAATTTATCAAACCGCGATCGCTCAGTTGCGTGATAATCAAACCTACTAAATCTTTACCAATGTTCAAATGCTCACCGATGATATCGGCTTCCACTACACCTGTATTACATATTCCCAAAACGGCTTTTTCTAAAATATTCAGCTTTCGAGATGAGACACGCGGCGCAATCACGCGATACATCCGCACGGGGTACAAAAAGTATTCTCGTTGACTATAGCGAACTGATGGACGTGGATCGTAGAACAGAATTGAAGTATCTTTGCGGAAAGCCATAGCCAGCAACCTAGAGGATTTTGCCGAGAGAAGTTTGACAGAGTTCAAAGAAAGCAATTAATTCGCGGATGACTTGGCGATCGCTTTCTGGTTTATTTACTTCTACCTTGACCATTTCTAAGTCTCCTGCAACGATTAACAATCGCTGTTGACGACTCATAGCAACGCAAAGCCGATTTTCCAACAGTAAGAAACCATACTTTTTTGTGTAAGTTTCTGGACTATTGGCAACGATACGATTGCTGCGTGTCATTGACAGAAAAACCACATCAAACTCTTTACCCTGAAAAGCATCAACTGTCCCAACTCTCAATCGCTCAACGAGTTTACCTTCGTGATTGGTTGTTTCTCGCCATGCTGGAGCGACTTGAAAACTACCATCATCAGAAACTTCTGCCAATCCGACATTACACAGGGCTTTCCACAGTTCCGTGACCTGTGCCCTGTAGAAAGTGATGACTCCAAAGGTTAAATGGGGATCATGTTCAATCAACCGTCGCAGTTCTTTAGCAATTCGTAATGCTTCAACCTGCCGAGATTTGCTTTGTCTTTTGTATTCACCACCCAAATTATGAGGAATATCAATCCAGGCAGCGACTTTCTGTTCGTAACCAGGAAGGTCATGAAAGAATTCTGTCTCTGCTCTACCCGCTTTGATTGGAGATTCTCCATGATACTCATAAAAGGTACGGCTGACGAATTCTCCTAGTACTGGATGCATCCGATATTGAGTATCTAGTGTTACGGTACGCTTAATTCCGTCAATCTTTTCCCATGCCTGCAACTGCTTAAATAATCGTTCAAATAAACTTTTCTTCAATGCAGCTTGTGTCGCTTCAG
>CAZZZY010000277.1:0-7474 GCA_964658545.1 uncultured Acetobacteraceae bacterium
TGTAGGATGTCTAGCGATTTTAAATGGGTGGCTTATTTCCGCCATGACGTACTAGGTTTATATAGCAATCCTTAACTATTTGTACAGAAACAAGATCCCCTACTTCTCAAAGAAGTCGAATGATCACAAATTACATAGGATTACTCAATACCAGCATTTTTTAAATCTTCTGCTTAGTTGCTATCTCCCACCTTGAAATAAATTTCTAGGCTAATAACTAAAGTCCTCCCAGAAGGACTAAATACAATGTTATTCCCAAAAATTGAAGCGATGTACGTAGCTATTTTCGGTAAAAAATGTCAGTCCACTTCAGTGGACTTGAGCTATTAGCCTAGAACTTAAGTTCTAGGCGAGATATCGGTCAGCACAACACCTTGACTATTACAAAAATATTGGCAAAATATCACGCACACCAAGCGTATTGCATTCTAAGGTGGAATAGCATTGAAATAGCAGATAAACAAATGCACACCCAATCAGGAGAAATCAACCTGCTCACTCCATCTAGAGAATTACCTCTATATGGCAAGAGAATTTTATTAACAGCACCGAGAAATTATGCTTACAGGTTATCTGAACAAATCATCAAAAAAGGTGGTTTACCTGTTTTTATGCCTACTATCGAAACCTGCTATTTATCCAACTACACTAAGTTAGATATTGCTCTAAACCAGATAGCCGATTTTGATTGGATTCTCTTCACAAGTAGAAATGGCATCACTGCATTTTTTCACCGGATGAATGATTTAGATGTTCCTATATCAGCAGTGCAAAAATGTCAATTATGTGCATTAGGAAAAGACGCAGAAAGTTTATTGTCTTTTTGTGGCAAAGTCGATTTAATCCCAACAGAATCTAGCCCAGTCGGGATTGTGGCGGAATTAGCGAAACTTCCGCAAATTCACCAGAAAAAAGTACTGATCCCTGCCCCAGAAGTTTTTGCTTTGCCTGAGCCTGATATCGTACCCAATTTGATTACGGATTTGCAGAAATTAGGTATACAAGTAACTCGCGTACCCACATATATCACGCAGGGGTTAGATAAAAGTATCTACGGTATTGAATTAAACTTGATACGTCAAGGAATAATCGATGTCATTGCCTTTAGTAGCACGGCGGAAGTAGAAAGCTTTTTGACAATGGTCAACTCGCAAAGCGATTATGAGCGTTGTATTATTGCATGTTTTGGCCCTTATACGACTGCCAATGCGCGAAAGTTGGGGATGAATGTCTCTATCGTGTCTAGGGATTATAGTTCATTTGAGGGATTTGCTGAAGCGATCGCAACCTTTTTTTCTCTGTGATTTCAGCGCCGAGCTTTTGGCACCACTAACCCCTTAAGAATCTAGAACATTCTCAACATTTTTATTACCCCATTCCTGAATCCTTACGTTTTTGTCAACCACATTTAACTCTAGACTCGCAGCACATAAACCCGTAGGATCAACAATGTAGTTCACATTTAGCTAGGGATTGTTACATGGCAGCTTATAAAGTCACATTAAAGACTCCAGATGGAGACAAAACAATTGAAGTTTCTGAAGATGATTACATTCTAGAGATCGCTAACGAAGAAAATGAGATGGACTTGCCTTACTCCTGTAACGCAGGTTCTTGCTCAACCTGCGCCGGTAAGCTGATTTCAGGTACTGTTGACCAATCGGATCAGAACTTCTTAGACGACGAGCAAATAGACGCGGGATGGGTTCTTACCTGCGTTGCCAAGCCTACTTCTGACTGTGTAATCCAAACCCATCAAGAAGATGCACTTAACGGTTAATAAGAAAGGTGGATTTAAGAAAGAGCAAGTTTTGTCGGGTGCATTAGAACATTTGTCCTAGCACACCTAAAATCTGAGGTGATGTCATACTCTCGGCGATAACACACTCTAGAAGATTTAAAATTTTGCACTTTCCTAAGAAAGCTTTATGGGCTAAGTAATTCACACTCAAAAGCGCTCCCCAAAAGGGAGCGCTTTTTATTTGGTTTAATCACCAGCTAGCAGATATGAGAAAATTAGCCAGATGATGCTAGATTAACTTTAACGACTTTGTTCTTTTCTTCTTCAGCTTTGGGTAGCGTCAGGTTCAAGATGCCATCTTTATAATCTGCTGTGACGTTCGTATTTTGAATCCGAGCAGGTAAAGGAATTACACGTTGGAATTTACCGTAGTGGAATTCGCTCTTGATTACACTTTTATCTTCAGATTTAGCTTCAGACTTCCGCTCACCACTGAGGTATACGGCATTTTCTGTAACTTGCAAATCCAGGTCTTTAGCCTCAATCCCCGGAAGTTCTAGCTTGAGATGAATTGCATCTTCAGTTTCTTTTAACTCAGCAGCAGGAACTCTAGAAAAGCCTCTCTCCAAAAATGTAGATGGCAAAGTATCTTCATCAAATAAACGATTGATTTGGCGTTGTACTGTGTTCAATTCTTGCCAGGGGTTCCAACGTACTAATGTCATACTTTTACCTCGTATAATCAGTATTTTTGCTGTTCAAGCAAGCAATTGCGAATTTGTCTCCTTGCTTTTCATACTATTTAAAAGTAACAGGGGTGTAAATTCGGTTTTTATCACCTGATTTATGATGATTACCGAATCGGAAATATCCCTACTATAAATGTGGGGTAGTCTGAACTACTAGGGTTCGGCAATTTCGACCAAAAAGAACTTGTAATCTACAAATGTATGATTATGTATGAACAAAAATATGGTTTTACGGCTAATCATTGAGTAACGAAAAGTTCGATTTATCAATGAAGTCTGGGAAATGGATTACTCGGAGCTAAAGTATTTACTATAGCAATCCGATTTGATTTATGAAATTATTTGCGTAGGTAGGGAGTGGGGAAGAAGCCTTTTTAAGTTGCACTGAGTTTTTATCAGAAATCAAATATGATTCCTATAAATCAATAATATTAAGTAAACCTCTTGTATTTTCTCGCTTTCATAGAGATAATAGAATACTATTAACAAAGCCCTCACAAAAGATATGTCAAGCAGTTGGATATACCTTGTCGCCGCAATCCTTTTTGAGGTTTCAGGCACAACTTGTATGAAGCTATCACAAGGATTTACTAAATTAGTCCCTTCAGTCTTAATATTTATTTTCTATGGACTTTGTTTTAGTTGTTTGACCCTTGCTCTGAAGAGAATTGAAGTAAGTGTAGCTTATTCAGTCTGGGCTGGATTGGGAACTATTCTGATTGCACTCATTGGTATTATTTGGTTTCGTGAATCTGCTACCTTTATCAAACTTGTGTCAATTGCCTTAATAATTGTGGGGGTAATTGGCATAAATGCAAGCAAATAATTGAAACATTTATGACTCTAAGAAACTATCTTTGGATTCAAAAATAAATGTGTAGATATGCAATATATAGCAATCCGATTTGATTTTTGAAAAATTCTCAGTATATGTAGGGGAGCCAGTGCGTTGCGGAGTCAGTAAATCGCAAAGTTTTTTTTCAAAAGAGCGATCGCTAAAATTTTGTAATCAAAGATACATTTTCTGTTTAACCATCTAAACCAGTCGGTTCGCATATATTATTTTTACTTATGGTTGAACAGGTTTTGTTCTAATCCGACAAAATATAAATATTTTCGAGCGTTTTATATTTTCGTTCAACAGCCTGACGTAGAAAAGCTAACATTTGTTTAAGTCTAAACAGTTGACAATATATTAATCGCCTACCTTTCCTCTTACGACTAATTTTGAACCAGAATTCAGCTCCCCGACTTCTTAAAGAAGTCGGGGAGCTGGGGCTTGCAGTGCTTACTCTACAGACTTAAGATTAGCCCAAATCGAAAAGCAAGATTTCGCCGCCGATGTTGGTGCTAATTTCTAGCTGTTCTTCGCCATTGATTTGCACACCATCACCTGCTCTGAGTTCTTCTCCATTTAAGTTGACTATACCTTGGGCTACTTGCAACCAGGCATAGCGATCGCCTTTGATTTGATAATTAACAACATCACCTTCCTCTAAAACAGATACGTATAAATAAACGTCTTGGTGAATTGTCACCGCACCATCGCGCCCATCTTGAGCAGCAATTAAGCGGAGTTTGCCTTGCTTTTCTTCCAGAGGAAAAGTTTTTTGTTCATACCTTGGTGTTAACCCTTCTTGATCGGGAAGAATCCAGATTTGTAGCAAGTGCAGTGGTTCAGTTGGTGAGGGATTAAATTCGCTGTGGTTGATCCCAGTTCCAGCACTCATAATCTGGGCATCACCAGGACGAATCACCGACCCAGTACCCAAGCTGTCTTTATGCTCTACAGCACCTTCTAAGACATAAGTGAGGATTTCCATGTCTCGATGACCGTGGGTAGGGAATCCGGCACCAGGGGCAATGCGATCGTCGTTAATCACCCGCAGAGAGCGAAATCCCATGCGGTTGGGATCGTAAAAACTGCCGAAGGAAAATGTATGATAGCTATCGAGCCAACCTGTTTGAGCATGACCACGGGCATTGCGATCGTGAATTAAGTGGGTAATTGTATTTTGAGACATAGAGTTACCTCGTTGTTAATGAATATTTAGTTAGGAATCGCTCAATTTTAGATTTTAGATTTTTCCTTCAGTTGTCGAAAATGTTTTGGAATTTTTCGACCTATTTTTGAACCAATACGCTTGCGTTAAGCATTTCTTTCTTTTGTTTGCGTCCTACCCTGCGGTCAGCCGCTTTGCGTCTACGTTAAAAAAAAGGACTTTGGCAAAGAGTTTTAGCCTTAACTGAACTGTATTGATTTTTGAACTATTTCAATAGTAAAATATATACGTATAAAATGAAAAGTACGCACTTAAAAGTGACATACTTACTGAAAGGATACTGTCAGAAACCCCATGCCTAAAGGCAGGGGCTTGCAAAAGCCCACACATACCATTTTGACAAATCGGACTACTGGCTCTTAAAATTACAAATTACGCTGTTGCTCCAACCATTCTAAAATCCGATTCCATGCCCACCAAGGGTCAGAATCTTGTACCTGGCGTTGACACTCTTTGCTACTCAAATAGCCAACATGGCCGCCGTGCTGAGTGAGTAACAAATCTATTACGGAATTGCGATCGCAAGCTTGTTGTAATTCCGGTATGATAGCTGGGTCAAAAAGTGGGTCATCAGCAGCATATAAAATCAAAGTTGGTTTCGAGATTTGCGGCAATATTTGCAAAGCACTACTAGCTTGATAATATGCTTCCACTGAAGAAAAACCTAGTCGGTTAATTACCAATTCATTATCAAAACCCCAAATGCTATTCGCCCGTTCAATCGCTGCTGGGTCAATGCTTCCAGGATGGGCATCATGAATTCGCCATGCCAGTTTTTTTAAATTCTGGGCAATCCCCGCTTCCAAATATCTGCCGAAGGGCTTTGTAACTAGATAAGATAGCGATCGCTCCGAATCCAAACTCGGACAAATCACCATACCACCGCCAATATCGCTATCTTCTAGTCCTAAATCTCCATACTCTCTAATCACCTCACCAGCCACCTTCACCGCCCATAGCGCCAATTGCCCTCCTAAAGAAAACCCTGTAAACCAAAATTTCCCCGGACATCCCATTGCCTTAGCAGCGGCGGCGATGCGAACAAAATCTTCTCCCTCATACAAACCATCAGAAGTTAGAGTTGGCGACAATTCCGCAGTTTTGCCGTGGGCCCGCCAATCAAATAACACCACTGCGTATCCTTGAGCATAAGCTTTGCGCCCTAGCACTCTCAAAAACCATTCTGTTTTTAATTCTCCAGTAATGCCATAAGTACCGATAATCGTGCTATGAGCATTTTCCGGGATGGCAACCAAGCCAAAAATTGGCACACCTTGGCCACCAACAAAGATTTTCTCGTGATAAGACGGTTCTTGTAAGAGAGTAGTACTTTCCCAGTAACGTTGTCCCCACAAAGCGGTGTATACAGTCATGATTACACCGTTTTGTAAAAACCAAGACGGATTGTAGGAGGGAGTATAACACATCATAGACTATAAGATTTCGTGTAATTGAGTCTTGATTTCACAGTCATTTAATCTTAATATTTATGTAAGATTTAAAACCTTTTTCATCATCGATTCAAAAATCTTTGTATCTATCAAAGGTTGTTATTTATCCTTAATAAGTAGTAATAATTTTTTAAGAATGCCGAGGATTCTTGTCATAGACGATGACCCAGCGATTTCAGAACTAGTTGCCGTCAACTTGGAAATGGCTGGCTACGATGTTAGTCAAGCTGAAGACGGCATCAAAGGTCAAGCGCTGGCTCTCCAGCTACAACCAGACTTGATCATGCTCGATTTAATGTTGCCCAGGGTAGATGGGTTTACCGTTTGCCAACGCCTGCGTCGTGACGATCGCACCTCTGAGATTCCCGTATTAATGTTGACGGCTTTGAGCCAAACTCAGGACAAGGTGGAAGGCTTCAATGCTGGCGCAGATGACTACCTGACCAAACCTTTTGAAGTTGAAGAACTGCTGGCGCGAGTGCGGGCACTTTTGCGGCGTACTGACCGGATTCCCCAAGCAGCAAAGCATAGTGAGATTTTGAACTATGGCTCACTCACCCTCGTTCCCGAAAGATTTGAGGCAATATGGTTCAATGACACGGTGAAATTGACTCACTTGGAATTTGAGCTACTTCATTGCTTACTACAACGCCACGGTCAAACAGTTTCTCCCAGCGAAATCCTCAGAGAAGTTTGGGGCTACGATCCCGATGACGACATTGAAACAATTCGAGTCCATATTCGCCACTTGCGAACCAAGCTAGAACCAGATCCCCGCCACCCCCGCTATATTAAAACAGTATATGGTGCTGGATACTGTCTGGAGTTACCCGGTATACCTTCATCAAATGAAGGAGCTTCAGTAACAGTTGTTGAATGAAATCACCGTAAATTCCCTTAACTAAGCTATGACTTAGGCAAGAACTTTCAGGAACTTTTAATTACTTACCGTTTAGTTAAGGTTATTGGTGGAATTTAGCGATGTGTAGAGATGTTGCAATGCAACGTCTCTACAAAGGTAATTGACGGGCAAATTATTTTATAGCGGTCTTGGGATATTCCCAAGTAGAGGATCGCCTGTGAATAGATTAGCCAAAAAGCTAAGTAAAAATGATAATCATTCAGGGGAAGTGTTGAGAGAGGCTGCTATTAGCAGCCTCTCTAAATGTGCTTTGAATCAATAATTTGAGCAAAATTTTGAACCATAAACTCAGTAATTCGGGGATGAGGACATCACCCGACTAACCCCAGATTTTTCAAACAGAAGCTTTTTCTTTGTCCAGAGATCGTAGGGGCTGATAACAACTAACAGCGATCGCAAGATTAACCTAAATTGAATAGAGGTGACAAAAGTAACCGTTTAAACATGACTTTTGTTACAGGCGTGTTATTGACTATACTGGCTAAATTAAGAATCTGACTTTTCACGGTATCTGGAAAACCTCTCTTCTATTTCTCTCTCCTTCTAGG